>NZ_CAXAVM010000001.1:0-97092 GCF_963972345.1 uncultured Gimesia sp.
CCGCTGCCAGCTGAGCACACGACTCATATTCCGGCGTAAAGACGGATTGATGACCGGCTGTGAGGGAGAGTTTGCCTGCGACTTCTCCCCAGACAGTTTTGACAGCGTGTGGCTGACGAGGGCGAATGCTGCGCTGCAGAACATGCCGTCTGATTCCCAGGGTTTCGGTTTCCTGAAACAGGATCGCTTCCAGTCGTTCCGCCTCGGCGGGTTGGCAGATGACGCTCAGCATGACCGCCGGTCGGTCTTTTTTCATCTGGATGGCAGCCGAATAAACGTCCAGGGCGCCGGCTTCCATCAGTTTCTGTTTGGTGTATCCAATCACTTCGGGAGTAATGTCATCCAGGTTGGTTTCCAGCAGCGTCACATAATCGGTATTGCTGGAAGTCACCAGCTCACCGACAAAAATCCGCAGCAGGTTTGCCCGTTCGGGAAAGTTTTTCGTGCCGGCACCGTAACCGATCTCTTCAATGGTCATCGCAGGCAGCATGGAAAATCGATCTACCAGCGTCGCGATGATGGCGGCTCCCGTTGGAGTCGTCAGTTCTGCCTGAATGGGAATGTCGGCCAGGGGAATCCCTTTCAGAATTTCCGCAGTCCCGGGTGCAGGCACCGTGCAGATTCCATGATCAATTTTAATCTGACCATAGCCGGTGGGCACGGGGCTGGAAATAATCTGATCCACGCCCAGCAGATCAAAGCCGATAGCGACGCCGACAATATCGACGATGGAATCGATGGCACCCACTTCGTGAAAGTGAACTTTATCGATGGTAGAACCGTGGACTTTGGCTTCCGCAGCAGCGATTGCCGAAAACAGTGAGAGTGACAGTTCATACTGCCGGGCTGTCAGACGATCTGACTGTTTGAGAATCTGGATGATGTCACTTAAGTGCCGATGGGCATGCTGCTCGGGATGTTCAATTTTGACCGCAGTCGCGTGGAAGCCTCCCTTCATCGTCGAAGAGAAGGTGAGTTTTACTCCAGGCAGTCCGAGCGAGTCGATGCCGGCACAAATCTGATCGGGGTCGACACCGGCGTCCACGAGAGCCGCCAGAGTCATATCACCACTAATTCCAGTAGAGCAATCTAAGTAAGCAATCCGCACAGTCGTGTATCCAGAGGGGTTAAAGTCGAGGACAATAGGTAAATTTCAGAAGCGAATTTTAAAGATAACCAGTGGGTTCACCAAGGTCAATTCGTGGGAGCCTTTGAATGAAGGAATGGAGTAACCCGTTTGTTGACAGGGAGATATCCAATAGTCGCACTGATCAGGAATACCTGGGTTCATCAGTTTTTCTGCGAATGTCTTCAGAAACATCTGTGAAACGAAATTTCTGCTTAATTCAAGTCCCCAGAACTTATCGCTGGTAGATGGGCAGATACTGGTATTCTACCGCCAGCGCGAGCACCGCCAGGGAAGTCGCGTAAACTTTCCCCGCCTGCTTTTCACTCCCTTTGGTGGCCAGCCAGCTGCCATCATGTTTCTGAGTTTCCAGCAGTTGCGGGACAATGGCATCCCGTGTTTTTTGCCAGTACTGGCCACCCATCTGAAACATGCCGACGCTGCAGTAATAAGCACCGTAAAAATAATAAAATTCGTCGGGATGCAATGGCTTCTGAATCAGATAGTCGCCCGCTTCCAGCGCATCACGGGTATGATGTTGACCACAGATTTCCAGCGCTAAAATTCCGGTTCCGGTGCGCGTTGCACTCGGGGCACCGCCGGGCTGGTAGGCAAAGCCCACATTATTACGTCCGCGACAGTTGCGGACATACGCGACCGCTTTGTCGATGTGATCTTTAGAAATATCACAGCCGATATTCTTGGCGGCCCGTAAAGCCAGCAACTGCCAGCCGGTCACACTCAGATCGCTGTCGGTACTGGTCTGCGTGTAACGCCAGCCCCCCGCGTTGCGTTTGTCCTTGTTGACATTCTGGGCAGAGACAATCAGTTTCACTGCCCGTTCCAGCACCTCTCTGCATTTTTTTTCTCGCTCACCTGTCAGCATGCCGGCGACTTCAGCCAGCATCAAGGTACTGATGCCATGGCTGTACATCGGCCCGTGACTTTTATGATGGACGACCAGGCCATTGTCAGCCTGATGTGCCAGAACCCAGTCGATCCCTTTATTGATCTGATCACCGTAGGGGCCTTCTTCGGGAACATAACCAGCGGCCATGAACGCCATGATTGCCAGTGAAGTGGCTGCCGTCGATTCGCCATAAGAATTGAAAGACCAGGCACCGGAAGGTTGTTGCGAGTTCGCAAGGAACTGCACCGCCCGTTGAATGCTGGCATCCAGTTGTTTCTTCTGTGCATCAAGCTCCTGACCGTGGCTGATATTGGCAGGCAGCAACAGGGAAATCAGCAGTATCGAGGTTGGGAACCAGCGAATCATAAATAACATCCCGGGGATCTGTCTGAGTAACAGGTTCAGTTACTGTCAGGTTTTGATTTGGAAATCGCTTCAAAATAATGTTTGATCAGTCGGGCATATTCCGGGTCTGTGCTTCTGCGCGAGCCTTGCAGGATCTCGGTATCCAGTTGGCCGGGAAGTTCACCCCAGTTGCGATCCGACATGGCTTGAAGTTTCGTTTTCAACTCGGAAAAATCCACGCTGGTCTGGGCACCCCCGCCTTCGCTTTCGCCCTGGCCTTTGCCTTGAGCCATATTTTTTGAAGCCGTCTGTGACTGTTGTCCTTTGCCGGGATCAGAACCCTGCTGTGCTTTTGATTTCAGTTCCGTCGCTGCCTGAGACAGCGACTCTGCAGCCCGTTTCAGTGACTCGGCAGCGGCCTGCGATTTCGAAGGTTTACCCTGTTGATCGGAATCTCCCTGCTGCTTGTTCGCGTTTTCCGCCATCTGCTCCTGTGACTGCGACTTGTCGCCGGCTTCTGAGTTCGCTTGGGCTTTGGCATCCCCCGATTCAGTCGCTTTCTCTTTTTGATCTGCCGGGCTGCCTTCTTGAGAGTTTTCTTTTGCTTCCCCGGGCGGTGACTGCTGTTTCTGGGCCATCGACTGATCAGACTGGTTTTTGAATTCGGGAGTCTGCTCCAGCTGTTTTTGTGCTTCGCGCAACTGTTGGGCAGCGTCCGTTACCTGGTTTCCGACTTTCTCAGGCACAGGAGATTCTTTCACTTTCTGTCTGCTGGCCTGCTGTGCCTGGCGGGCGGCGTCCTGCAGAGCCTGGGCGGCCTGTTTCGCCTGTTCGGCTGCCTGTGCCAGATTTTCTTCCTGCAGACTTTCGACCGTTTTCTCCATCGCCTGACCGGCAGATTCTGTTTTCTGGCGTGTCCGGTCTGCCTGCTGGCTCTCTTTTTTCAAGCTGACTGGATCGGTTTCCAGTTTTCGCGAGGTTTCAGACAATTGCTTTGATAATGCCTGGGTCTGTTGGGCGAGCGCCTGTTGTGTATTTTTTAAGGCTTGCTGTCGATTCGCTTCGGATGCAGATGCCTGTTCCATCTTGGCGGCCTGGGACTGTTGCAGGTTTGCCATACGCTCCGCCTGCTCCAGAAAGGCATCTCTCTCAGTGTTTTCCTGCTTCTGTTCTTTGTGAGCCTGCATGATTTCCTCAGCCACTTTCGAGGCACGATTGGCGGCCTGGCCGGCTTCGTGCAGACGACCTGCATTGGCAGCCTGTTGTGCCTTGATTGATTCTTCAGCCAGTTGCGTGGCTTTGCGGGTTGGCTCGGAATCAGGGCCGAACTGCTGTGCGGTTTCCAGCACGAAGTTGGTCGCAGCTTCCGCGAGTAACTGCTGCTGCCGTTGTAAATCAAGAACGGATTCCGCTTCTGCCGGCTCTGCTTTCGCCCGTGACGGTTCATTACTCATCCTGCTTTCGGCAGGTTGCGCTGCGGCCGCCGTAGCGGCATTCTGTGATGGTTCCGCGGCTGCAGGGGGCGCTTGTCCGGCAGGGGAAGCGCCCGGTGGAGTCGTGTTGTCTGCGGGTTGTGCAGGTTGATTTTCACCCTGCGCGGTCGCGGGAGGATTCGCTTCACGGGTTTGCTCTGCTGTCTGTGGTGCTGCCGGTCTGCCGGCGGCGACAGGAGCCTGTTCCTGGATTGCTTCGGCTACCTGGGTTTGCGGTTCCACCAGCTGAGAAGTCTGTCTGACCAGTGAATCCAGTTGTTTCATCTGATAGTTGCGGGCGGCATCAACCAGTTCAGGGCGACGTTCCAGTAACTGATCCAGGTCTTTTGCCAGGCGGGACTGACGATGTTTCAGTTCCGCCTGCTGATTGGCCAGTTCCTTCTCCATCTCGGGGGAACGCTGCTGGTGGGCTTCCTCTTTCTTCTGTTCCATTTTTGATTTTTCAGACGCAGCTTGTTTGCCGTCCGGGTTTTCCTGTAGTGGAGCAGCCTGCTGTTCTGATTGGGGCTTTGTCGATTCCAGTTTGTCGTTGAATGCCAGCAGATCGTTCGCCAGGTGATCCGTTTCTTCTGCCAGGCGGTTCAGGTTTAAAAGGTCGTTTTCCAGTTCGACAAGTTTGTCATACTGCTGCGCCAGTTGATCGAGTTTCTGTTCGGTCCCTTTCATGGCTTTGGGAACCGGTTTCAGGTCGCTTCGTGCCTGTTTGACATTTTCGGCATCCGCGGTCGCTTTGAGTGTGTCATGGTTTTTGACGAAATCAGTGCGTGCCACTTCCTGAGTCTGTTCTGCCAGTTTCTGATACAGGGGGAGCTGCAGTAATTCATTGGCCAGGTTTTCCAGTTTTTGAGCCAGCTTGCGTTCCTGTTTACTCAGTTCCTGCAACTGATCCTGATCTGCGGCCTTTAAGGCTTCTTTTTCTTTGACCTGATTCAGTTCCGCAATTTTCTGGTCAACTTGATCTTTGTGTTCTTTGAATTCCTGCTGGATCTTCTGCAGCTCATCCCGCAGTTTCTGCTGACGGGAGACAACTCCCGCTGATACCTGCTGGTCTGCATTCTTATCAATGCCAAAGACGCGGGGAGTGGTCCAGACGACATTCGGCTCCGGAATTTCTCGATTGTCGGCTGCCCGGATGCGATAGGTAAAAATATCCGCCTGCTGCGCACCCAGCCCTTCCAGGTCGATTTTAAACTCGTGTTCGACAGCAGGTTTCCCCAGCAACGGGGCGGGTACCTTCAGCACTGTCACTTTGTCATCCAGTTTCTGAACGTGAAGTTCGAGTTCGGCGACAGAAAAATCATCCAGAACCTTCACGGGCACCGTTAAACCATCAGTGGGTTTGATGAATTCCGGTTGATTGTAAAGGGAAAGTTCAATTTCCGGAGCCCGGTCCGGAATGACTTTGACCAGATGCTCCGAGGTCTGGGTTTTGAGTTTACCCTGCAGGCTTTCGAGTGTGAGGTGAAACAAAAAGCTGCTTTTGTGTACGGGTAACTCCAACTCCGCCGACAACTGGTCCTCACTGAGTGTGAATGCCTTCTGTTCCACGGGGGGCCGTTCTTCTTGACCGGTAGCGTAACGCTGAGACTCGAGTGTGACGGCAGTGACGGGACGATCAAATTGCAGTTTGAAACTGAGCAGACTCTGTTCGATCACACGGAGTTCGCTGGGAATGACCTTCAGTTGCTCGGTTGGTTTCTGAGTATAGCCGGGAGACTTGACTGTCAGCAGTGTATCGGTGATGGAGGGGGGCTCGGCAATTTCAATCGTATAGTGTTTCGAGCGACTGCGGTCGGAGGAAATCGTATACTGGAAGCCGCTGAGAAGTCGTGGAAACTGAGTCAGGTAGAAACCGGTTTCCTGGTCGAGGTCCATACGGCGGGAGTTTTCTTTGCCGGCGCTATCTTTCCACTCAATCCAGACGTCGTTGATCTTTCCCGGTGTTTTGGTATGCCAGCGCGGTTCTGCCACAATTTTCAAATCCGTTCCCCGGGCGACGGTTTCATCGCCGGGCTGGACATCGAAATAGAGAGAGCTTACGGTCGCGAAGTTGCCCCAGGGGATCACACTGCGGGAGAGCAGCAGGCGATAGGCGTCAGGCCAGAACAGCAGGGGAGTAATAAAAATCAGAATCGCGATACCGGCGCTCATGATGAATCTCATGGCGCGATCAGAGGGAACGGAATCGGTAATATTAAACGTGGTCAGGGAAGCGATCGTTTCACGAGCCAGTCGTTCGCGCATGATCACGGAGCTGGTTTCATTCTGAGCAGAAGCCAGTTCGAGTACCGAAGTCAGTCGTTCATTGAGTGAGGATTGTGACTCTTCGACAATGGCAGCCAGTTCGACAGGAGTGCGTTTTTGTATGACTCGGCGCAGAATACCAAACCAGAGGCAACCCGTCAGCACTGCCAGTGAGATCGAACTCATGATGATGCGGGCGGTGGAATCGAGTGAAAACAGAAAGTCGATGCTGATCTGCAGCGTTATCAGGCAGACCAGTACCAGAATGACCAGGCCCAGACCACGTAACAGCGCCAGAGAACGAATGCGTCGATCAAGCTGGTTCAGCTGCCGTTTCAGTTCGTTCACAAATTGATCTAACTGCCCATCCATAGTTTATCTCAGCAGGAAGTGATTGTGGAGTCTGTTTCAGTGAGCACTTGAGGGAACACTGGTCCGAGCTGGTTCCCGGTCAGGGAACTTGTATCGCGCAGACCGCACCCGCATTTATTGTAACAAGATTTGGGATGAAATAGGGATGAAAAAACGAATTCGAGTCCAAAAAGCTGCCAAGCTGGTTCAAGGTAAGCCGTTCAGTTTACGGAGAGCCCATTCCACGGTCAGGATACCCATGATCAGAATCAGGAAAAACCAGTGGTCCCAGACCGAAACTTCGTCCTGTTTTGTCGTTTCCTGTTTGAGGGACGGGAGTAATTCCATGAGTTCATTGATGGTCTGCGGCATCAGCAGTTTTCCCCCGCTTGACTCTGCCATTTCTGTCAATAGTTGTGGATTCGAAGTCAGGTTACCCAGTTCGATGGTTTTGATTGGATTGACAAACAGGGGGGTGGTGATGTCCTTTGCACCTGCGATGGGTGGCGTCGTCTGCAGTTTCAGCTGGTATTCCCCCGCGGGCAGGGCAGGCAGATTTGCTTCCTGCAGCAGGGGTTGATTTTTTTGATTCAACAGATCGAGTGAAGCAATCATCTTGTCTGGTTCAGACGCTTTGAAAATCGAGACCGTGGATTTGACTTCGGGAAACTGGTCTCGGTATTCCTGGGTCCAGCGGGCGCGGGCTGTGGTGATCTCACCTGCATCAATGTCCGTTTTGCTTAAGCTGAATTTTACAAATTCGTTTCCAGCCGACGCTTTATTCTTGGCCGCCCAGCGCGCCAGTTGTCCCCAGAAGCGGTGGTGGTAGCGATCGCCCACGCGAAACCGCCAGCGCCAGGTGCTGTCGATGCCCACCCAGATAACCTGTCCGGAACCGTACTGACGATGAATGATCACCCCGTCCGTTTTTTCATTGGGGGGTGCATTGAATGGAGAGACGCCGTAAGCGAGTACGGTCGCACCTGGTTTCAGTTCTCCCTGCAGAAACCAGAGATGTCCCGGCAGTTCCTTCCAGATATCTCGATTGATTTCGGCATTGGCGTCGAACTGCAGCAGCGGTTCGGCTTCGCCTTCCGGCGTCAGGCGCAGCCGCATACCCCGCTCGCCGGGGGGGACTTTGAAATTTGCCTGATTCCAGTCAATCACCTGAGGAGTTTTCACTGGCAGCAGCTCATTCAGCGTGGGAGAGTGATGTTCCAGGGGCATATATTTTTTCCCCGCCAGCAGGACCAGTGTCCCCCCCTGATCGCCGACGAAGGTCTGGATATGTTTCCAGTTTTTTTCTTCCAGATGAGCCGGAGAGACATCTCCGATGATAATCAGATCCTGATCGGCGAAGGGCTGAGCGCGGTCATCCGGTTCCGCATTTTTGTCTTGCACAGGAACATTAATCTTAAGCTGGGTGGGAAAAAAGGGTTGAGGCAGTAGCCCCATATAGGGTTGTTCGAACAAAACCTGCTCCAGCGCGATACGTTTATCCCGCTCCAGTGCATGATGCAGGAACCGGTATTCCCAGCGCGCGGTTTCCTCAACGAGCAGTACATGCGATTTATCATCCACGATGTTGATGGCAAAGTCTTTGTTATTATTGTCCTCCCGCGTTTCTCCCGGCAGAACTTCCGTTTCCAGAGTGTATTCCTGCCGCCCGAGCTTGCCGGAATCCAGTTCAAATTCCAGCAGTTTACTGACTCCCTGCGGTGTAAAACGTTTTACCGCCAGTTCCTGATCCCCCTGTTTCAGGATGACACTGATTTCCTGTCCGTCAAATCCATTGGCTGCAATACGTGCCTTCAGTAAGGGGCGGTCGTCTTTGAATGCCGTCTGCGGGTAGTCCAGGTCAGCAATGGAAATGTCTTTCGGCTGGTAGTTTGTACCCAGCATCACCGGATAGATGGGAACTTTCATCTGCCCGAGTTGTGCCGCCATCGTTACGGGATTCAACTGACTGTTGTCCCGGCCATCGGTCAGCAGGATGTAACCGGAGATCGGCGCTTCGCCTGTTTCAGCACTACTGCCTGTATTTTTTAGTGCCTGTGTCAGATTAGAAAGTTCCATCCGCACCTGATCGGGAACTTCACTCAGTGACTTTTCCAGTGTTGTTTTTTCGGTGGTGACAGCATCACCGGCAAACAGGACAAGATCCACCTGGCCGCGTTCCTGGAGCTTTTCCAGAATCGGATTGGCAGGGTTCAACAGCAGCTTTTGTGCAATCTGTTTGCGGGACAGCTGATCAATGTCGGCAAAGATCGCCGCCAGATTCTCTTTGCGGCTGGCCGCCAGTTCTTCCCGCTTTTCGGGGTTGGCGGTTTCATCCTCGTCGACCCACGGCGGTTCTTCGTCGGCAGCGTAGGCGGCTTCCCAGCGATCCAGGCGGCTGTCGACCTGTTCATTGCCGATCATTTTCAATGCGCGGGCCAGCCTCAGCTTTTCCAGATCACTGGCATGACGATCCTGGGTGTTCATGCTGTCAGACACATCCACGGCGACAATCAGCCGCCCGGTCTTATTCACATTAAACGACCAGGTCAGCACGGGTTCCAGAAAGGTGAGCAGGATCAGAATCAGTGCTGCGATTCGCAGTGTGATGAGGATGTTGCCGATTGAAGAAGAGACCAGGCGACGTTCGTAGCGAAACAGCATTACGATGGAGACGAGCGCCGCCACAACGGCACAGACGCTGAAAATCGTCCATCCGCTCCATTCAAAGCCGTTAAACTGGAAGTGCCTTTCAATCATTACAATCCGTCATCTCTCTGTCTAAGATTAACTGCATCAGGTTTCGCTCTGCTCGGGAAGTGTCGAATGGCCTCCTTGCACCAGTCGCCTGGTCAGGAACATTTCACCCACCATCAGCAGCAGAAATATCAGTAACAGAACTCGCCAGAATTCAGTTTCCGAGACATCAGAGAACATGGCCTGCTTCAATTCATCGAGTGTCTTGAAAAAAGTCAGCTGCGATTCTTCTGAGAGCGTTTTCTGTTGTGCTTCACTGAGTGGCGTCAGGTTGGATTCACTGCGGTCGAAGTTGACAACAAAACGATCCGGTTTGAGGTCAGCCTGCACACCTGGTTTTGGAGACAGGCTGTAGACGCCGGGCAGGGATGTATTCTGAGATTGAAACGTGGCAGCATTAGCAGCGGGATCTGCTTCGATCGTGCCGGTCAGCGGTTTGCCGTTGGGGTCGAGAAATTCAATCTGTTCCACCGTGGTTTTAGCAGGGACAGGAACCACTATCGGTTCGTCTGTCTGCAGGTTTCGAAACACTCGACCTGATGAAAGTTCAAAAACTGCTTCATGGAGAAAGGGGACGTAATCGGGTTTCGCCGGCAGATTGTTCCAGTCCGCATCGAGTGATGAAGTCAGCAGCAGTACACGCCCCCGTTCATGATTCATCATCAGCATGAAGGGAGAATTATTACTTAAACTCGCCAGTTCCACTGGTGTGGCTGCTGCTTTCTGCCGGTTTTTCTCATCTTGTTTCTCCTCTTCAGGCTGGTCGGATTGAGTGATGGCTGAGGTATCCCACCAGTCACTGAACCGTGCCGCCGTCAGACCATTGGCATATTCTCCGCGAAAGCGGTTCAACCACGGGCTCTGCAGGCTGTCAGCACGAATCTGTATCAGATTGCCGAATTCGGCTCCCGGATTGGACTCCCTTGATTTCAGTTCTACCGGGATCAGGGCTTTGTCGTGGAACAGCAGTCGCTGATAATCGTCCGCGTTGATCTGATCACCCAGCGCGATTAAGACGCCACCCCCCTGGTGATTGACAAAATCGATGAGAGCTCCCGCCTGTGTTTCCGAAAGTGTGTCGACATTCGCCAGCACGACGACGGCCTGGTTTTTCAGAATGTCCGCGTTCAACTGAGTCTTTTCAATGACCGTCGTCTGAATCCAGGGTGTCCGGTTGGCGGGCGCCATCAATGCGAGATTGGCGAAAAAAACTTCGCTGCGTGTCGCATCAAAACTGGGTGTGCCATCCACCAGCAGCACGGGTAAGGCGCTGGTAACATGCAGGGCAGCATCGGAGCGATCATCTCCGGGCAACTGATCGGCGTCGATGACGATGCTCACAACGTGTGTCCCTTCATCTTCGAAGCGATGCTCAAATTCGACGGCGGTCTCGCCATGATTTTCGATTTTTACGGATTGTGTTTTTTCCGGCAGCTGCTGTCCATCCACTTCAAAATAGACCGGGCAGATCAGATTCTCTTCCGGGCCGTCATAACGCACAGTGGTCGAAATTCGGACCGGAAGGTTTTTGACGCAGACCTCGCGAGAAACCGACAGCTGTTCTACTTTTCGATTGGTGAGCAGTCCTTCGTTTTTTTCACCCGCGACATTGGTCGCCCACAGATCGACGGGAACTGCAGACTGCTGCAACAGATCATTGACCTGCGCCCACAAAATCGAATCTTCGGGAGACCAGCAAAAGGCCTGGTCGTCAGTAAGTACGATGATTTCGCGTTCCAGGTTCGATGTTTTACTGAGCGTCTGAATGGCTTTGGAAATGGAATTTGCCAGATTGGATGAACCGGCGGGAGGTGGCAGTTGATTTAATTTCTCACGGACCACATCAAACTGGGAAGTCGGAGACTCGGTAATCAATCGGGGCTGGTCGCGGGCATCAATGAGGGTGATGGTATCGCCGGAATTTAATTCTTCCATAAAGCGGTGCACCCACTGGATGGCCGCGGCATGCGGTGTTTCGGCTTCGCCTTCCCAGCCCATACTGTAGGATCCATCGATCACGAAGACGACATCTCTGGATTGCGTGGAAATAAATTTCGATAGAAAACCGCCGGATACCCAGGGGCGGGATAAGGCGAGGGCAATCAAGGCAATCAACAGCATCCGCATTGCCAGCAGCAACCAGCCTTCCAGACGAATTCGACGACGTGTCCGCCGCCCCAGTTCCAGAAACTGCATCGCCCCCCATTGCACGACATCGTATTTTTTTCGACTGAGCAAGTGCACGAGCACGGGCAGTGAGATTCCCAGTAAACCGAGCAGCATCATCGGATTAAGGAAATCAAAGCTCATGTCAGCCTGCTGGGGATTGGAATGGGTTGGGAACAGCGCACTGGGATGGTTTCGTAATTGAGACGGTTACCATTATATGATGAAATCGTCCTAAATGGTATTGTTCACATAATTAACAGTTTAAGTCAGATATAAATACAGATTTTCAGCAACCCGGTTTAGATATTCCGGCGTAGTGATTATGATGGACGAAACGGGCCTGTGTAAACATGTCTGCTTCTTAATTAATATTGATGAGAACATACCAGTTGAGTGAGAAGGTCTTCTGCATGCTTGCTGTTTCTACGAAAATTATCCGTTTTACGTTAATTCTGATTCTCGGGTTGGGATTTTTAAATCTCGCTGTGGCGCAGGAAATCAAACCTGAGCAGCTCAAATCCCGTTATGACGTGGTCGTGTACGGCGGAACTTCCGGTGGCATTGCAGCCGCAATTCAGGCAGATCGGATGGGAAAAAGTGTACTGCTGATCGAACCGGGAACCCATCTGGGTGGTCTTTCCTCGGGGGGCTTAGGTGCCACAGATATCGGTAACAAAGCGGCTATCGGCGGTATTGCCCGTGAGTTTTATGGTCGTCTGGGCGATTATTACAGCCAGGAATCTTCCTGGGAGTATCAGAAACAGGACGAATACAAAAGTCGCCGCAGCAAAGGGGCCGAGTCAGAGATGTGGACTTTCGAGCCGCATGTCGCTGAAGCGACGTTTGAAAAAATGCTCAGCGAACAGGCGATTCCCGTTCTGAAGCAACAGCGTCTGGATCTGAAGCAGGGTGTGAAGAAAGAGCAGGCTCGTATCGCTTCGATTAAAATGGAGAGTGGACTCGTTATTTCGGGGAATGTTTTTATCGACGCCACATATGAAGGGGACCTGATGGCGGTTGCCGGTGTCTCTTACCATGTGGGGCGTGAATCCAACGACACTTATGGTGAATCATTGAATGGAATTCAGACCCGGAATGCAGTCTTCCATCAGTTCATCAAGCCGGTAGATCCGTATGTCGTACCCGGCGATCCCCAAAGTGGACTGCTCCCAGGCGTACAACAGGAAGGACCGGGGGGCAAAGACGGTGACGGCGATCATCGCGTGCAGGCCTACTGTTTTCGGATGTGTACAACAGATGTTCCCGAAAATCAGCGGGAATGGGTGAAACCCGAAAATTATGATCCCCTGCGTTATGAACTGCTGTTAAGAAACTTTGAGGCCGGCGATCTGCGTGTGCCCTGGAACCCGGTACTGATGCCGAATCGCAAGACCGATACGAATAATAATTTTGCCATCTCCACTGATAATATCGGGATGAACTATGAATACCCCGACGCCGACTATCAAAAACGGGAACAGATCATTCAGGAGCATCTCACCTATCAGCAGGGATTAATGTGGACGCTGGCAAACGATCCGCGTGTACCCGCTGAAGTGCGAAAGCAGTTTCAGACCTGGAAACCGACCAAAGATGAATTTCAGGATAGGGCAGGCTGGCCATTCCAGTTGTACATTCGCGAAGCCCGCCGACTGATCTCTGAATACGTAATGACAGAAAAGAACTGCATGTCGGAACTGGTCGCGGAAGACAGCGTGGGCCTGGGTGCCTATACCATGGATTCGCACAATCAGCAGCGGTATGCGGTCAATGGAAAAACCTTGAACGAAGGTGATGTGCAGGTCGGTGTGCCTAACCCCTATCCCATTTCTTATCGTTCGATTCGTCCCAAAAAAGAAGAATGTGAGAATCTGCTCATTCCCGTTGCGATGGCGGCTTCGCATATCGCCTATGGTTCGATTCGTATGGAACCGGTCTTCATGGTACTGGGGCAGTCAGCCGCGACTGCCGCTTGCCAGTCGATTGATGCCGGACAGGCGGTTCAGGATATTGATTACACACAACTGAGAAAAAAATTAATCGCGGACAAACAGGTACTCGTCTGGGACGGGCCCCGCCGGGAACCACCAATTCGAGTGCGTAGTTTATCGGGAATTGTCGTCGATGATCGCGATGCCCGGAGCAGCCTGGGCTGGAAAACCAGTTCCGCCAGTTCTCCTTACGTGGGCCAGGGCTATCAGCATGATGGAGATACGGAAAAAGGGGAGCGGGAGATTTCCTTCACGGCAGATATTCCGCAGACGGGTCTGTATGAAGTGCGCGTCTATTATTCTCCCGGCTCCAATCGTTCGATTAATACACCCTATATTGTGACCAGTTCTACAGGCACCAAAGAGATCGTGGTCAATCAGAAGCAGCAACCCAATCACGGAAAATACCATCTGCTGGGACGGTTTCCATTCGAGCAGGGGAAGCGGGAAGTGCTGCGCATTACCAATCAGGGCACGAAAGGGCACGTCGTTGTCGATGCGCTGCAACTCGTTCCCGTGAAGTCAGATTGAACTCAAACCAGAATCGAATCAGAAAACACAAGGTGCCCTATGAATCAAACAATTGCCAGGCTGTTTCTCAGCCTGTTTGTAATCGCTGTTTCACTTCCGATCGGCAACTCAACTCTGCAGGCCGATATTTTTACCTACGTCGACGAGTCGGGTGAAACCGTCACCCTGGAAGCATCGTTGTATGGTTCCGGGAAACGGCGCGGCGAGATGTTGCATGGTCTGTTGAAACCAGACGGTTCGATCGTGCTGGTTCCCCAGGGAAAAATCAAAAAACGGGAACTCAAGGCGGCACCGAAACCGCTGACGGTCGAGCAGATGTCTGAAGACCTCACGCAAAAATTCGGCAAAGAAAAATTCCGTTTTCATCTGGAGAGCCCGTTTCTGGTGGGTGTGGTACTGGCGGCACCCCTGGATGGTTCGGATCGTACGGAACTTCGTGTCAAAACGTTCCTGGAAAAAGCGGGACGTTTCATGCAGAACGTGGATGTCATATTTGAAACCTACTCCCGGAAAATGGGAATCGAACTGGCTGAATATGAATTTCCCATGGCCATGTTGATTTTCGAGTCGGACGCTGATTTCGAAGCGTTTGGAAAAGAGACCGCAGGGCTGGGGGATGGTGCCGAAAATATTCTGGCCTACTACTCTCATGTGTCCAACAACCTGATACTCAGAATGAGTGAATGCAGTTCGTTTGAAACGCCTCTGCACGAAGCGATTCACCTGCAGACCACCAATCGTGGCCTCGTCAAACGTTTTGCTCCGGTTCCGACCTGGTTCATGGAAGGCATCGCCACCGGTTTTGAAGGAAAAGGAGACCGGATCAATGTCAGTCCGGACCGGATCAATACCCACTATGCATTGATGTCGGGTATCGCCAAGCTGCTGAACTGGGGCGAAGTGGTGGCTCTGGATGGTGTCTTCAGTGGAAGTATTCTTTCCGGCGACGCCTATGTCCATGCCTGGGGGCTGCACTGGATGCTCGTGACAGAACATCCGACGGAATATCTCAAATATGTACAAAATCTGTCCACCAAAGAGCCCTTTGCCGAAATATCTCCCAAAGAACAGTACGAAGAATTTGTTGAAATCCTCAAAGTGCGCCCTGAGGAACTGCAACTGAAGTTCAAAGTACAATTAATCCAGGCGATACTGGAGTCTAAGCTGAAATTGCCGCCACTGGACGATAAGTATGTGCATCTGGAAAAACATAAACAGGAAATGGCCATTGTGAAAATGTCAGCCACCTCGTATTCTCCCTCACTGCCGCCCCGGATTGAGGGCTGGCTGCAGAATATCTCTCCCTTTCGTCCCATGACGTTCCATATCACAGTACTGACCGATGCCGGGACTTATGCAGAATGGTATCTGCCAGAAGTAGGGATTCGCAGAAAAATAAAACTGAAACCTCAGAATGCCAGCAAGATCATGCGGGGCGCGACAGGCGGCAAATGGCGTACCTATCATGTCGAAGTGGAGTCTGCCTATCCGGGCAGTGAAACGGCTCAGGCCTGGGCCGCCGGTAAGTTGCCGATTCCGGAAGTTCCGCGCCGCGTTCAGGTGGATCCTTCCGGTACAGGTCAATAACCAGTTAAAGGATACTCGATGAAGCTTTCACTTTCGGTGCGGATCGCTGAAGCAGCCTGTAAGACAAAATTAAATATCCCCTTTCCCCAGGTCGCAGAAATTGCTGCTGACACAGGTTATGCGGCCCTTTGTATGCGGGCCAGTGTTGTTGGCGTGCATAGTACTCAAGCTGAACTGGAAGAGGTTCGTAGCATCGTGGATCAGGCCGGTCTTGTCATTTCGATGGTAACCGCTGATTTGAATATTCCTCAGAACAATAATGACGCGCCCCAGGCTTTGCGTCAGATTGAACCCTCGCTGCATGTGGCTGAAGTGCTGGGAAGTCAGATGGTGCGGGTCTGTCTGAAAACCGAAGAGGACATCCCTTACGCGCGACAGGCCTGTGACCTGGCAGCCGAGCGGGGAATTCAACTTGTGCATCAGTTTCATCCCGCCTGCCTGTTTGAAGAACTGGGTAAATCAATTGAGGTCCTGCAGCAGATAGACCGACCCAACTTCGGGTTGATCTATGAACCGGCGAGCCTGCTGATGTGTGGCCAGGATTATGGTATTGAGGCAATACGAACGATCCAGCCCTGGCTCAGAAATGCGTACGTTCAGAATCTTGTGATTACCGCTGAGGGGCCAGATCACCTGGAGACCTGGTGTCTGGGAGAACGGCCGTTTCGATTACTGCCTTACTGGGATGAGTCCGGACAGGGGATTGATTTTGCAGAAGTCTTTAGCGGGCTGAAAGCAGTCGATTATCAGGGATTTATGACGATCCATCAGGCGGAAGGCATCGTGACAGCCGATGACGCCCGCGCGTATTCCAGACGATGCAGTGAGTGGATTGATTCTTTTTCATCATAACGAAGACCAGTGATTACATGAAAAAAGCCTTTGTTGTCAGTTTTGAAGAGTTGCCTGCCTGCATGCTGGGGTGCTATGGACATCAATGGATCGAGACCCCCAATTTTGATCGCCTGGCTGCTCTATCCGTGCTGTTTGATCAACACTATGCCAACGACTTGTCTGCAACGCAGAATTCGTTTCCCTGTTGGACAGGTGAGACTCTTCCCCAGGCATTTCAGGCTGCCAGTCCGAATCTGCAGAGTTTCGTCTCAACTTTAAAGAATCAGGGCATTGCGACGTCTCTGCTCCTGGAAGCAGATGCCGACGCCGGGCGAAATGCCGCGCAAAGAGCACAGGAACCGTACCTTTCCAGTTTTGATCAGGTCGACACGATCACGGGGACCAATCATTATCAGCTCAGCGAAGTCGAGACACCCATCGCAAAACTGATGCAGGCTGCTGTCGAGCGATTACCCGGGTGGATGGAAGATTCACGCGATCAACTGATCTGGATCCGCTCGGAAGGAGTTCCCTCTTTTCCCCTGGCTCCCGAGTTTTTTGCGACCCTGTACCTGGACGAAGTGCTCGATCAGGGTGCCTCAGAAGAGGCTGATGAAACTCTGGAGGAACTGGAAGATGTTTCCGATGAAGATTTAGAAACAGACCTGGAAGAAGAGGACTGGCAGGAACTGGTTTCCGCCGTGGCAGAACTGTTTACCAGCCCGGAAGAATGGTCTGAACTGGACGAGCAGGAACGACAGATGGCGCGGGTGGTTTATGCGGGGTATGTCACGCTGCTCGATCAGTGGTTGGGCCGTTTTCTGGATCGACTGCTGGAATATGCAGACTCCCATTCCTTTCTCCTGATCGTGACGGCTGCCCGTGGGGGTACTGCTTTGCTGGGGCCGGTGAGGGATTCCGGGATGCAGGGGCTATTGGAAGAATCGACGCACATTCCTTTGATGCTGTTTCGCTCCGACAGCGGACAGTCAGGCAGCCGCCGACAGTTCCTGACACAACCGGCTGATCTACCGGTCACATTGCTTTCGTGGTGGAAAACCGGTTCAGAGGCACAGTCTGATCAGGGAGTCGATTTACTGAAACTGCTGGAAGGTGAATTCGAAATTCAGGAGCCGCACATCTATGCAGCCGATGATGAGACGTTGGCAATTCGGACTGCTGAATATTATTATCTGGAATCAATAACGAGTCAGGATGCGGATGAGCCTGAATTGAGAGATGATTCACAGAAAAAAGAGCTGTATCGCAAACCCGTTGATCGCTGGGATGTCGCTGATGTCTACCAGCAGTCTCCGGAGGTCGTCGCTGAGTTTGCCAGTCAGCTGCAGGAGTTGAAGCAGAAAAACCATGATCACAATTTATCATAATCCCCGTTGTGGCAAGAGCCGACAGACTTTAGCTTTGATCCAGGCAGCCGGTCAGGAACCGCAGGTCATCGAATATCTGAAAACACCGCCGACCGTGGCAGAACTGGATTCCCTGTTAAAGAAACTGAAAATGGAACCCCGCGATTTAATGCGTCAGGGGGAAGAGATCTATCGGGAACTCAAGTTGGCTGAGAAAGAACTCTCTCGGGACGAAGCGCTTGAACTGCTGGCAGCGCATCCCAAACTGATCGAACGACCGATTGTGGTGAAAGGCAGACAGGCTGTACTCGGTCGTCCTCCGGAGAATGTGAACGCTCTGTTGTGACTTTCTCACAAACTCACCGGGAGTTTCGATTTCACAAAACGTTGCGACCGACGAGTAAACCGATGGAAAACATCAACGCGCCAAAGGTAAGCAGAATGATCACCCACGTACTGGTGGGTAACTCAAACCGGGCTGCGTGTTTCAGCCTGGTCTTCTTTTTTTCTGCCAGGACATCTGAGGCACGTTTCTGTGCCAGGCCTGCCAGATGGGAAAGCTCCTCGGCATGATTGATTTCGCCCTGCTCCGCAGGTTCCACCTGTAACTGACTGACGGGCGTGGCCTGCCTTTCTGGTGCAGACGATACATGAGCTGGTTCCAGCTGCTGCGGAGGCTCGGAGGTTTGAATCGACTTCATCGGAATTGCTTTAAACGCCTCTTCAGGAAACGAAGTGTGATCCGAATTTTGTGCCGAAGCTTCAGCTGCCAGTGATTCCTGTTGTTCCGAAAATTTCTGTTTATCGAGAGTGACATTGGCGCCAATCGCCGCCAGTTCGTCCAGGGCATTGGCCAGTTCCGCATCTTTCAGATTAAGGCGAGGTTGCGGAATCGGAGCCACCGCGCCATCCAGACCGGGCACCCGTACGGATAACCCACAGGTAGGACAGTCGACGACTTCGCCTGCTTTCGAGCGAGATATTCCCATCAACTGATCACAGTGTTGGCATCGAAATTTTATCGGCATGCTGGCAAGATCTTTATTGGACTGATAGAGCGTCAATTGAAATCGCTTCTGATTTATCCCCGTTCGAGTGAACAGGAAACCCTTTGGAAAGGTCGGTCGTCTAAACTCATATTTATCGAGGAAAACTCAATAAATGTGACAGAAATGCGTAATGTATGTAGAATGACAGGATATATTCAGTGTTCTTATCTGTTATAATAGACATTGAGTCGCTGAGAATAAATCCAAGATTGGGCACAAATTCAAAAGTTCCCATTTCACAGGGAGTTAACGCAAGAGGTTTTGAAGTGGATGTAGAAGAATTTCTGAAACGGGACGTCAATCGCAGACAGTTTCTGGATCGCAGCGCGCGAAATGCAGCGGGAATGGCCGCCGGGGTGGTGGGTCTGGCAAGCAATCTTGCCCGCGCGGAATCTTCGCCCGGCGAGCGGGTGGTCCTGGCAGGAATCGGCGTGCGCGGACAGGGAAAATTCCTGACTTCCAGCATGGCTGAATTTCCCGATGTGCGTTTCAAGACAATCTGTGACGTGGACGAATCCGTCGCGCCAGCAGCAGTCAAGTCGATCGAAAAGGGGCAGGGGGTTGCTCCCGCATTTGTCACCGACTTCCGCAGAGTCCTGGATGACCCGGAAATTGACGGCGTGGTGATCGCGACCCCTGATCACTGGCACGCCTTAATGGCCATCATGGCCTGCCAGGCAGGAAAAGATGTCTACGTCGAAAAACCGGTTTCGCATAATCTGAACGAAGGTCTGGCGATGATCGAGGCGGCCAGAAAATACCAGCGTGTGGTTCAGTCCGGAATTCATCAACGCAGTGGCTCCCACTTTCAATCAGCCGTGGATTTTGTCCAGAGCGGAAAACTGGGGGAAGTCAAGCTGGCCAAAGCCTGGATTATTCATCGCCGCAAACCGATCGGTAAAAAGAAAAATACCACGGTTCCCGCGGGCGTGAATTACGATCTCTGGCTGGGTCCCGCTGCCAGCCGTCCTTTCAACCCGAATCGCTTTCACTATAACTGGCACTGGTTCTGGGATTATGGGACCGGCGAGATGGGGAACTGGGGCGTGCATATGCTGGACATTGCCCGCTGGGGGCTGGGGGTCGATTTACCAGAGCGGATCTCTGCGTCCGGGGGTAAATATTTCTTCAACGATGATCAGGAAACTCCGGATACCCAGGTGGTTCAATATAATTACCCGGATAAAACCATTGTCTGGGAACATCGCCTCTGGAGCACGCATGGTATGGAAGGACGCAACGCAGCGGCTGCCTTTTATGGTGATAAGGGGACGCTGGTCGTCGATCGTGGCGGCTGGAAAGTCTACGATCAGAAAGATGCGGCGACATCCGGTACCAGTGACCAGGCCACCACACACCATCGAAACTTCATCGACTGCATCAAGTCCCGTAAGACACCGACTTCGGATATTGAAATTGGACACGTCTCCAGTGCGCTCTGCCATCTGGGGAATGTGGCGTTTCGCGCGGGACAGGAAATCCGCTTTGATACCCGACTGAATCAAATCATCGAGAATGAACAGGCCAACGCCCTGCTGTGTCGCGAATACCGAGCGGACTGGGAACTGCCCCAGGTCTGATCTGAATTGAATTGTGGCAAACCAGATATTAAAACATCCTGACAGCAATTGTTGTCAGGATGTTTTTTAAATAAATAGACTGTGCGAACAGGGCTTACGGCCCACCAACCTGCTGGAACATATTGGTGGTATTGTTAAGACTGTCACGTCCTCCGGAATGGAAGAAGTCTGACAGTTCTACAATCGCGGGGCCGAGCAGGAAGATATAAATTGCCGGCATCAGGCAGAGCACCGTGGGGAACAACAGTTTGAATGTCGCTTTGTTGGCCTTCTCGTCTGCCCGCTGTGACAGACTTTCTCGCATGTTATCACTGTATTCCTGCAAAGCTGATGTCACATTGGTACCCATCTGGTCGGTCTGAATCAGCAGGGCGGCAAACGAATGCACTTCCGGCACATCAATACGTTTGCTGAAATTCGATAGAGCCTGCGAGAAGGTCCCGATCGAGGATTGTTCGATTACGATTTTCAGTTCATGAGCCAGTGCTGGATAGACTTTGGCCAGTTCGTTGATGATTTTCTTTAAGGCGTGTGGAACGGTCATCCCCTGTGACACACACATGTTTAACATGTCCAGCATGTCGGGGATACCCTGTTCAATTTCACTCCTGCGGTCAGAGGCTTTACCGGTTATCACCAGGAAGGGGACCGCCCAGACCAGGATCGGCACGATCAGCATCGCCACCAGAATCGGGATTTCAAAACGTTCTGGAGCAATCAGTAATACAACACCGAAAAACAGCAGGGTCAACAGGATCGAAATGAATCGAATTGCCGAAAAATTATGTAAAGCGTGCGGCTGATAGTAACCCGCTGCCTGTAATTCTTTTTTCGTTTTGGCACGACGCTCTTCCGACTCGGGCATCATTTCAGCCAGGGCAGGCGTAGCGGAACCGAAGATATAATCTTCTCCACCCATGGATGGTACATCACCGGCTTCGACGGGAGGCAGTGTGGAAGCAGTCTTGTTGCTCGTTTCGATTGCGGAAAACAGCTGGCGATGTTCCCAGGTTGCTGCAGAGGAGCGGGCAGATGCGGTAGAGGGAGTCAAAGTCGCAGCCTGCGACTGCTTCTCGACTTCCGGCGGCGCCTGCGGATGTTGTTGCTCGTTCTGCTGAGGTTTCCGTTTACGGATGATACGAAACAGCATCCATAAAATGATCAGACCACAGATGGTATAAAAGATGGAAATTGTAATTGTTGGTGTAAACATGGGATTGCCCTCGCCAGTTTCTGGCAGGTTTCAATGAAATCTTTGTTATCAGCTACGTTGACTGGTTTTTAATACTCTCAAGACCCACAGAGAGCCAATCACCTGCAGTGCGATAGCGGTAAACGTGGCACCACGCCCCCACGAAGAAGCCATCAAGGTGGTCAGGTAGGTCGGGTCCCGTAAAATAAAGAACGCAAGAATCAGTGGCGGCAGCAAGATCATCAGGACCGCAGTGGCACGGCTACCGGCCGTGGCAGTCCGCAGACGCCCCAGGAACAGCACACGGTCGCGAATCGTTCGTGCCAGCCGTTCCAGAACTTTCACCAGGTCCCCCCCGGTCTCCTGATGGACAATCAATGCCATCGAAAGAATGCTCAGACTTGCCACTCCCGTACGCTCATACAGCCCATCCAGAGCAGCTTTCATGGAAACACCCATCTGTAAACGACGGGATGCCTCCTTGAGTGCCTCTCCCAGGGGAGCAGGAGTTTTCTCAGCAACACTGATGAAACAATGTGTAAGACTACGTCCCGTTTTAGCGGCGCGCGCGAGTTCGTCAACCATATCAGACAACTGATCATTGATCTTTTTCTGACGGCTTGACCTGCTGAAGATCAAGTAAGCGATCGGGGCCATCCCACCCACCATGAACGCAATCGATGTGGAAAGAAAATTTTCCTGCAGAATATAAATCAATCCGCCAGCCAGGATTGAACTCATCAGGCAGAGAAACAGGATGACTCCTGGGTTGGCGTCAACGCCGGAATGGATGATCAATTCATCGAAACCGCCATTCAAGCGGTTTCCGATTTGCTTTGAGTCATCAACAGCGTAGCGGTCACGATCGCGGAGGATCTCCGTAAAGTCCTCGATTTTATTTGTTTTGATAGCGGCGTCAGTAGCCATGTTTATTGCTCCTGTCCATCCTGTTGATCTGATTTCGTATCAGAGAGTTTCAGTTCACGCGCGTGGAACAGATCTTCGCAGTCATCAAAGTTGGTCTGCGTTAACCAGTTCATTGCCACAGGATGATGTCCGGTTGCATAGAATGCACCGTGTACCTGACCATTTTTCTCAACACCGGTGATGCGAAACACGAACAGGTCTTCCACCATGTATTCGCCATTCTGAAAGCCGATCAGTTCCGAGATACGCATCACTTTTCGCTCACCATTGGGGAGACGAGTAATATGTACCAGCAGGTGGATCGCCGAAGCGATATACCGTCGGGCAATTGAGTTCGGAAGATCTGCACCGGATAATGCAATCATCAGTTCCAGTCGGTCCAGCGCGTCACGCGTATCGTTGGCGTGCACGGTACTCATGGAGCCATCGTGACCGGTATTCATCGCCTGCAGCATTTCCAGTACCTCACCGCCGCGGGATTCCCCCACGATCACCCGGTCAGGCCGCATTCGCAGACTGTTCTTCAACAGGTCACGCTGGTTGATTTCCCCCTGACCTTCGATGTTGGATGGTCGTGCTTCCAGGGAAACAACGTCCGGCTGCTGCAGTTGCAGTTCCGCTGTCTGTTCGATGGTTACAATACGTTCTTTACTTGAAATATAGCGGCTCAGGTTATTCAGCAGCGTGGTTTTTCCGGCACCGGTACCACCGCTGATCAGAATATTGAGGCGTCCGTGAACTGCCATTTCCAGAAAGCGGGCCATATCCGGCGCCAGCGATCCTTTTTTGACCATGTCTTCAAACAACAGAGCCTGGGTTCGGAAACGACGAATGGAAAGTGTCGGGCCTTTTAATGCCAGGGGAGGAATCACCGCGTTCAGACGGGAACCATCGGGCAGTTTGGCGTCGACCATCGGCGAGACTTCATCGATACGTCGACCGGCTCGTCCCACCAGGCGATGGATAAACTGCAGTAAGTGCTCATCGTCAGCAAAACTGATGTCGGTTTCTTCCAGCAGACCATTCCGCTCGATGAAAACACGATCCGCACCGTTGACCAGCACGTCGCTGATCTCCGGGTCACTCATCAGGGGCTCCAGTGGACCGAAGCCATAAATTTCGTCGAGGATCTCCCGGACCATGATGTCGCGGTTCGTCTGATCCAGGGCGATATCCTGCTGCATGCAAAGATGCTCTGCCAGGCCACGCAGTTTGTTTCGCAGATCTTCTTCAGGCAATCCACCTGCCTTGGAAAAATCGATGGCGTCCACCATCTGATGATGCAGTTGTGTCTTGAGCCTCTGGAAGGCTTTTTTGGCATCCGCATTTGGATTGGCTATGGTTGATTCGCTTTGTAATACCATGGAACTCTCCACCCTTAACGGGTCAGATAAAGCTTGTAAATGTATTTATTGGTTACTGGTTTGAGTGAGTCTGCTGTCTGTTTCAGATCCCGTGTGGAAAGGGCAGCAGACGGATCTGCCTGTGGCTGAGCCAGAATGGCAGTACGTGTTGTCATTACCGCAGGTTGCAGGATGATTCTGGTTGTCTGATTATCGGTTCTCTGGACTGCCATGATGCGGCCTGCCACCAGCTTCGTGCAGTCTGCCGTTCCATCATATTTCTGACTGGAAGCAGTGACCTGGTCATATAAAAAGCAGATGCGGCATTGGCCGATCATTGCCTGAAAGGCATCCTGTTCCGCATTTTCAATGTCCGGGCTGCAATGTATGGGAAGGGGAGGCCCGTTAAACAGCAGTTCCCCTTGATAATGTTTTAAATCTTTCCTGGTGAGCCCCGATCGGATCTGACGAACCACCGCCTCCGATTTGAAATCAGAACCGAAATCCAGCAGTTGCATGTTCGCATCGGTAATTTCACCCCGTCGCGGTTTTCCGGTCAGAATGATTTCCGGGATTCCATCGGAACCACGACTGACTGTTTTCGTCTCAGGGTCGAATCGATACTCATCTCTTCCTCGTTTCTGGTTGATCTGAAGTTCCCAGGTTTCCGTATGCTTTCCCGTCGGGTCGATCTTCAAAATCGCCAGTGGGTAAGCGGGCACCGGGACGTTTTCAAAGGGACGAACTCCCTGCACATGATTGTCCAGGGTTGCTTCGATTTGCGCGCTGGTCCTGCCCAGATCCGTGTGAGTCAGATCCGACATGAAATCCGCAACCGGATTAGCGAGGCGGCTGGAGTTGTGAGTTTTGATCTGAATGCTCTGTGGCTCATGGTCTGTCTGCAGAAACTTTCTCAAACCGGTCTCTTCATCAGGAACTAATTTCCCGAAGTGTAAGTTATCACCTTTGCTGAGATTAATCCCGATCCGCTGACCGGCCACGGTATTCAGTTTCAGAGCCTGGTTGGCTGAAGTCTCTGCCCGTTCCATCAGCAGGTTATAGTCCGGTTTGTCTTTCAGAAGTTCATCGGAAACCAGTTCATGCCCCGCTGCCAGCGCCGCTGTCTCCACGCAGGTGGTGACTTCCAGTGATGCAGCATCCAGCCACAGGCGGTTCACGATCAGCGCAATGCCCGTCATTACGACAAGCAGTACTATCGCAGCCAGAGGGGTAATCACCCCTCGGCGTGCGTCAGATTGCGCTCTTGTGAACTGGATTTTCTGGAGACGTTTCATAAGTCTGAACTTCAGTGATAAAAAACAGAAAGACCCCGCCAGTGAATGAGACCGTAATACCTTAACGGCCTGCAGTCTGGTTCTGAGGAAACGAAAACGAGCGGGCATAAGGCCCCGGCTGCCCACCGGGACCACCTTGGGGAGGACCGGGATTGGGAGTTTGTTGAGCTGTCGGGCCGTTCGAATCGGTATTGGCATCGCCAGGTCGGGCAGGGGCACTGATGGAACCACTGTCGCTGTCATAGCCGCCACCATTTCCCCAGTGAGGATTCAGGTATCCGCCCGAGTTGAATCCACCGGTTCCACCGCGACGGTAACTGTCATAATCGCCGATTCGTAATCCATCTCGATCAAATTTATTCACACTGCGGGTGGAACCATAATAACCTTCTACGACAAAAGGCTTAGGCGGTTCTTCCTCTTTTGGTTTTTCCGGAGACTTCAATCCGAGGATTTCATAGAGGGTTGCTTTTTCAGAACTGCTGACGGCAACGCCGCCATTCCCTTTTCCTTCGGGGGTATAACTCATTGTAATTTCACCGCGGTCACGGGCCAGGATCATGATGTTGGCCTGTTCGGGAGTCAGTTCCAGCGTGACATTTGTACCCCGCCGGGAACTGCTGTTTTGAGTGTAGCTGCGATTGATGGCAATCACCCGGACGCCGTTAAACAGGGTCAGCGTCATGCCACCATTCATGCGTTTGTCATTATTCATGCCGGTCGGTGTCATGTGGACATCGACGTACTCACCGGGTTTGATCAGTCCATCGACCAGATCTACGGACGATTCCAGAGGTACGGAAATCGCCCGCATACCTGCTTCCACCTGGATAGGTGGTGTCTCTCCGGCCGGGTACAGCTGACCGGTTGAAATCGGTGTCGCGGCAGGAATGCGTTCCTTGACGATACGACCGACGATCACGCGGTTCGATGTCATCATTTCCGGCTTCAGATTTTTGATCGCAATCGGACCCAGACCCAGATGCTCATCGGTTACCAGGGTACCTGGTTCCAGTTCACTGATCGCCATGGGAATGTTTCGTGTGGCAACTGGCGGTGCTTCTTCTTTACCGGCCAGTAATCGTTTTCCTATATAGGCTGCAATCAGTACGCCGAAGACGCCAAACATCAACAGGGTTACTTTTGCAGGGGTCAGGCTTTTCACCGGATCAATCTCCCGTAACTTGGTGAAGCAAGGCGGTTGCCCGGCTTCCAGTTTCCCCTCCTGTTGAATCGTCGGAGGGCTTTACGATTATTTCCAAATCAACAAGGTGCGAATCGATTCGCCGATCGAATCACTCTTTGATCATCCTTGTTTCTGAATACAAATTTTGTCCCGTTAAGTCGTATCCCACTGGCCACAGCAGGTTCGGCGAAGCCAGATTCATCGGAATGCTGACAGCCACCATCACGATATCGCCGGCATGTTCTCCCATCTCCGTCTGGATGACAGCACCTTGCCCCAACTGGGGAGGCAGTATCTTCAATACTTCCTGTTGTACATTTTCTTGTGTGATGCCCGGCAGTGTTGCCAGTCGCGCACCGATGCGGCTGGCTTCGACCACATCTGCCCGCGCATAAAACAAGAGAGTAAATTCGAGTAACGCGAACAGCACGATACCGAAAATCGGTAGCACCAGCGCCAGTTCCATACTCAGGAACCCCCGGCGTTCTGGCTGTTGCGAATGATGTTGAACTCGTTTGACTCGCATTGCTGAATTACTTTCAACAGTATTTCTAATGTGATCTGGTCTGGAACCAGGTGTTTAAAGTACGACCGACTTGATCACCATCCAGGTGGTGACACTCCAGGTCGCCAGCACGACTGGCAGCGCGAACGGCATCAGGCCCCGCTTCTGCTTCTGTTCCATGCTTTCCGGTTTGTATTTCTTTTTATTCTTCAAAGCTTTGCCGGTTGCCAGATACGTTTCTTTGGTTTTTCGTGTCCCTTTTGTGACAACACTCCAGAAGAGAACCAGAAACGAACCGATCAGTACAAACAGCGTTCCGACAATCATGACGGCAATAGTCGCTTTGAAACCCAGCCAGATCGATAAAGCGCCCATCATTTTTACGTCCCCGGCAGCACCACTGCCGACGATCCAGATCAGAAAGAATGAGCCAAAGCCTGCCAGGAACCCCAGTCCGCCGTACATCAGGCCTTCCCAGCCATTGAAAACCAGCTGGTAAATAATGCCTAATACGAAGAAGGGAACCGTCAAAACGTTGTAGATTTTTCTGGCTTTGTAATCCGTAATCGCAGCGATCACTGTGAAGATCCCCACGCTGATCGCCATGACATACAGTGAGGTTTGGGTGAGCTGAAAATCCATTGTTGTGCTTCTCAATCAATCTAACTGGTGATGGAAGTTCTGCCGATTAAGGCAGGTACGTTATCTGGTGAATTTATGCTGAACCTGACAGCAGGTGTTGAAAATATACCTCACGTTTCCCCTGAGATACTTTCATTCTGAAAAAAAACGCAGCCTCGGCCGTTCGACTGTTTTCTAAACGCAACAATACAGAATAAAACCGTTATATTTCGGACAAAGCGATTAATGACGGGTATCAGCACAATCAGTAGAATCAGAAACGGCAGGAAATCACACCCGGGGCCGAGCTGTCTTTCCTGGAGTGATCACATGGAAGGCAACACTGTTTTATGATGTAACTCCTTGTGATTGCTACCTGTTTGCAAAGGAAGTGAAGCTCAACAGGAGGGCTTGCAGTTTCAGTGAAGAGGGGAAAGAATTCTGAATTCAGGAGGTTAACGGTTCGCGCACCGATCCCTGATTCCTAAAATGAGTCTTATCTGGAGAATCGCTCTGATCCGGAGAGACAGACCAGGCCGGGAATTTTTCTCTGGTTTTCTGTTTCCGTACATCAGACAGATTACTGAGGCGGACTCTGGCGCATCACGCAGAGGGCTCGCATGTGTTTCAAGGAAGGATGAACATTGAATTCAACAGAATTACTGGATGTTGCTGAAACGGCTGCCCGTCGAGGAGCTCAATGTCTGCTGGACTGGGTCGATGAATTTCGGGTCTCTGAGAAAGGCCGCGCCGATCTCGTGACCGACGCTGATTTTGCATCCCAGAAAGCGATTTTAAATCATATCAGTGAATCCTACCCTGAACATAACATGTTAGGGGAAGAGGGTTTGAACCGGCAGGATGGCGACTCCGAATATCGCTGGGTCATCGATCCTCTGGATGGGACTTCTAATTATGTACACGGTTTCCCTTATTATTGCGTGTCCATTGGACTCGAGTATCAGGGAGCGCTTGTGCTGGGAGTCGTTTATGACCCGAATCGCGATGAAATGTTCTCTGCCTTTCAGGGGCGCGGGGCTACCTTAAACGGGACTCCCATCGCGCCCTCCCGTATTCTCACTCTGGATCAGGCGATGCTGGTAGCCAGTCTACCGGTGGGAGTTACTGGACGGGATATTGCCATTGATCGTTTTTTACGGGTGCTGCCCGAGTCACAGACTTTGCAGCGCACAGGCTCGGCAGCGTTGAATTTATGCTACGTGGCCACCGGTCGGATTGACGGTTACTGGTCAAGTAATCTGAAACCCTGGGATATGGCGGCTGGCGTTCTCATCTGCCGTGAAGCGGGAGCCGCTGTCACTTCGATCGAAAATGCCGAGTTTACCATTGAAAAACCCAGTCTATTAGCCACCAATGGGACAAACATTCATGTTGCCCTGCAGTCATTATTAACTGAGACGCTTTTTTAGTCACCTTCGAGATTCGTTCTTTAATGTGCCCAAAATACGACGTATGATAGAAGCAGTGATAATTAACACAGACAGGGTCGGGTTATATACATAAGGATATGGTTATGGTTTGAGTCTGTCAGGAAACTGTCAGTGATGAGTTCGAATCACTTTGCTCGGGACCAGTCCGGTGATCGAATTCTCTCAGAGGTTAGCTGTTCCCTAAGACCGGGTTCTATTAACAATTATGTCATATCTTGCACGTTTCATCTCAGTCTCACTGGGATTGTTCTTGCTGTCTGTTTTCTGCGTGGGAGGTACGTGTGACTCCCTTTACGCCCAGTCAACTCAACCTGGGCAAAACAGTCTGCAGTCAGGCGGCGATCGAAAGAACGAATTACCGGTAACTCCAGACAAGGCGACTCAACCTGCGGGAAGTGGTACTGTTATCGTTCCTCAGCCAGCAGAGACCGCCCCCGGACAGAAGACAGATGGCACAGCTCAGGGTTCCGCGAAACAGGATGTGTATATCAAAGGGGATGATGGTCAGTTTTTCCCGCTACCGAATCTCAGCCTGAATCAGATTCTGGAATACCTCAAACAGAAACAGGAAAGCCAGGTGGATCGCTCACCAGCGTATGCTGTTTCTTCCATTTCGCTTGAGGGAACCATTAAAGATGATCGTGCGGTTCTCGATGTGCGGATTGTGGTATTGATCAATGAAGAAAAGCAGTGGATCCGCGTTCCCATCAAACTGAATGAATCGATCTTTCTCAAAACCAGTTACAAAGGGCAGGGGGAATCCAGTCCGGGGGGCTTTAATCGGACCGAAGGTTATCTCTGGTGGTTTCAGGGCAAAGGTACTCACGAACTGAATCTGACTGTGAGTGTTTCACTCAAACAGCAGCTGCCCTCGCGCCGTCTGCAACTCGTATTACCACAGACGGCAGTCAGTAATCTCAAACTGACGATTCCGCTGCCCCAGATCAGTCTGGAAGTGCCAACCGGAGTTGCCGTTTCCAAAAAAGCAGTCTCAGACGATCAGAGCCTGGTTGAGATGTTCGGACTGGGGGATCAGCTGGATCTTTCCTGGCAGCCTATTCCTGATGAGAAGAAAGTCGAAACGGTTCTCCAGGCTGAGACTCTGTTGACGACCGATTTTACCACCGACTCCGTGCTGCTCAATGCTTCCCAGTCGATCAAAGCTTTAACCGGCAGCTTTCAGACTGTGCAGGTCAAGTTACCTCAGTCGTTCCGATTGCTGGATGTCAAGTGCGAAGGTTATAAGAGTCATCAGTTGCTCAAGGATAACATCGTTGATGTTTCATTGATCGAACCCACGGTCGGGCCGATCGAACTGCAGTGGACTCTGGAACGGGATTTTCCCGAAGAGAAGGGAGAGTTTCTGATAGACGGTTTTGAGGTGAGTCGTGCCAAGCGTCAGACCGGGTTGATCGATATTCAGACGCTGGACGGCTATCGCATTTTTCGAACAGAAGGTCAGAATCGATCCGTGTATCAGATTAAAGCAAACCAGAAAGATCTGGACAGTTCTTATCGCTTTCTGAATCAGCCGTTTCAACTGCCTTTGAATATTGAACGGGTCAAACCCTATTTTTCTGCCAGACCTTTTTATCTGGTACAGATGTTTGGCAACCGGGCCGAGCTGGAAGCCCGGGTCCAGATCAATGTCTTTCAGGGTGCCCTCGATCAGGTATCTCTCAACTGGCCTGATCGGGTCAAAGAGGGTTGGGAACTGGAACTGATGCAGGAACCATCGTTAACCGAAGCGATCGAGATTAATCAATCACAGCCGGGGCGTATCAATATCAACCTGCTGAAACGTTCCAAAGGTGAATTTGAAATCACATTCCGCGCACGTCGTCCGGTGATCGCGGATCAGGAGCCTTTTAACTTTACCCTGCCGGAAATCAAAGCGCCCAGCCTGTCACCGACATCCCTGGTCATGGTCAATGATACCAACGTGGTGACAGATCTGACCCCCGCACCCAAAACGCAGGTTCTTACGACACCAGTGGCGCAAGGGGGGAAATTGACCCTGCCTGCCGAAGTTTTAAACCTGCGTAAAAACGAATACCAGATTCAACCAGGTCCCAACGAGTTTTCGGCAGTCGTTTCCATTCATAGTCAGGAAATTATTGCCACCAGCTCGGCGCTACTGGAAATTGAAAGTGCCGAGATGCGGGTAGAACAGGAGATTCAGTATCAGATTGAATATGAGCCGCTGTCTGAAGTTAGATTACGGGTTCCTTTGGAATTAAAAAATCGAGTGAATTTTTATCTGGATAATGAACAGAACCCACTGGTACCTACCTGGACTTCTGATGAAGCTGATCCTGTGCAGAATGCCCGGCTCTCTCTGCGCAGTAAAAAACTGGGTTCGGTGAAAATTACTGCTGTCTACCTGTTGCCCCAGAATTCTCCCGATGAACTCCATGTGCCCCTGATTCGTTCCGACGATGTACCTTTTACCGAAAGCCAGTTTGAACTGTCGCTGATGGATGATGAAGATGCGCAGTATCTGGAAATCGAAAGTCTGGATGCAGCATGGCAGCAGCAACTGGCGATGAATAATAATGCCTTCTGGCGCGCCATCGATCCGAAAGCGGACATCAGTCTCAAGTTGAATAAGAACGAATCCGGTTCCCTGTTTGCCTATTCAATCAGTCAGGCCTGGATTCAGTGCAGCCTGGATTTGACCGGTTCCTATCAGGCACGGGCTCAGTATGAATTCCCGGTTTCCCCGCGCACGTTAACTTTTCGCATGCCGGAAAATGCAGCCATTAAAATCGATGATATCTGGTGGAATGACCAGCGTGTGACCGGCAGTCTGCAACTGGGTAAGTCTCAGGAATATCAACTCATTTTGCCCTCTCCCAAAGAAAAGGAAAATGAACAGAATATCCTGACGATCGACTATGGTTCTACAAAACATCAGCGAGATTCGCAGTTTCAGCCCATGACGGTGGCCGCTGTGGAATTTGCCGATAATCTGTGGATCGAAAAGACGATGTGGAAAATCAGTCTGCCTAACAATCAGCATCTGCTTACCATCCCGCTGGGATTTACCCCTCAGTTCCGCTGGGAAAATCAGGGTGTATTCTGGTCTCGCCAGTTCTATGGCCAGGATGAACTGCCGCTGGCACTTAAAAATGCACCGCCTGAGTCTGATGAATTTCTTGGCGTAAACGATTATCAGTTCTATCGACTGGGACCGGCGACATCCTTGCAGTTTCGGGCGCTGTCCCGATCGATGATCGTCTTCATCGGCGCGGGAACAGCATTACTGCTGGGATTCATTTTAATGAGTATCTCGGCTCTGCGGAGTGCGTTGGTCCTGCTGCTGATGATTACTGCCGTCTCTGCTGTGGCGCTGTGGTATACTGCTCCGGTAGAAGTACTTCTGCAGCCTGCTGTATTTGGCTTGATTCTCGCTGTGGTCGCATCGATGATTAACGGGACATCCAGAAAACATCGAGAAGCGAAACTGTTGACCATGTCTGCACCCAGCGATTTCATTCCTCCTCCGTCCATTTCAGAACGAATCCGACCCTCGGAAGTGGATCCTGAAGATATCACGGCAGTCCGGCCCGGATCCGAAGTGGTCGAAAAACCGGTCTCGTCTTCAGAAGCCGGGGCGAATCGATGATTGGGTATCGAGTCCCCGGCTGTTTCCAGACCGCTTTGATCTGCGGACTTGGTCTCTGGTTTTCGTGGCTCGGCTGTCTGTTCCCCTCAGCCACAGCCACTGCTGCCGACAATCAGGTCTGGGAGCTCTCTCCCACGCTGCGGATTGAAGAAACAAGGGTTTCCGGCAGCGATCTATCCAGCTGGCCTGAAGGAAACTGGTTTCCAGTTCCCCTGAAAAAGTATCAGTCGCTGAAAAAAGCGGCCCTGGTCAAGAAGAACACGCCCCCCAATTCCTGGATTCAGGAAGCGACATATACCGCCACGTTGAAAGGTGATCAACTGGTGGATGGGAAACTGAATTATGTCATGCACTGCTCCCGCAGTGAACGCGGATTTATTGATCTTTCCCAGTTAAATCTGGCGGTGCATGAATTGAAATGGGGCAACCAGGATGCCGTCTGGGGACTGGCACCAGATCAGAAATCGCTCCTGCTGGTCGATCATTTTGATGAAGCACTCACCGGGCAATGGAGTCTGAAAGGTCGGCAACTTCCCCAGAGAACGGAATTCACGTTTCAGCTTCCTGAAACAGTCGTCTCTCGAGTACAACTGAAGCTGCCACGGGGGATGTTTTTAACGACCTCGGTCGGCTACGTGACTGGTCCCCGACCGAGCGAAGACTCGCAATTTGATCTCTGGCAGATCGAACTGGGCGGGCAGTCTCAGTTTCAGGCAATTATTCACCAGGCGGAAAAAATCAAAAATGCGCCGACCCAAATACTCTATCATCAGTTTGCCCAGGCGGGGATCCGTGAAGATGGTCTACGCTTGAGAGAAGACTTCCAGATCGAAGTGCTCAACACGCCAGTTCAGAAACTGGTATTTTCTGCTCCTGCGGAATACGACATTTACTCCGTGACACTGGGAAACGATCTGGCTTTGCCGTTTGAGTTACAGAAAACCAGCGAGCAAACGCTGATGACCGTCGATTTGATCGACCCTCTCATCGGCATCAGTCGCCCGTTAACGGTCCGGGCGCTGGCGTCACCTTCTCTGGATTCTGCGATAATCATCCCCCGGCTCAAACTGCAGCAGGCACATTTTCTTGGTGGAACCATTCACCTGGATATTTCATCGCCTCTGGAGACGCATGCCATCAGCTTCACGGACTTGAGACAGACGGGGGTACTGATTCAGGAAGAGCAGGGAGAAGCCTACGACTTCAAACAGTATGCACCCGATGCCCGGCTGGTTTACCGGCTGTCATTGCCGGACTTGAATCTTTCTGCCCGCGTACACAGTCTGATCCAGGTAGAAGAGAAGGCCTGGAAACTGACTTCCCGAATACACTGGTCGTCTGCCGCAGGTTCCACGTATCGACTGGAATCAATGATACCCTCCGGCTGGGAAATTACTCAGGTCAGCAGTCCGGCGGAGACGAATTCCGCAGCCATTGTCTGGGATGTCGAACAAAGCGATCAGCAGCAGAAACTGAGTATCCGCTTACCGGTATCGGTTTCGCCCGAGGCCCCTTTTGTTCTGGAAATCCAGGCTCGCCGACTGGTTCCTGTTTCCAATCGACAGATCGAACTGGCTGGTATCAGGCCACTGGGGTGCAGCAGCGTCGATCGAATTCTGGAACTGTCCACGCCAAATCAGCTGGCACTGCAATTTGATCCTGATAAAGAAGTGGAAGACCTGACAGCCAGTGAACTACCTAAAAGCTGGAAGTTTCCTGCTGTCAGACAGGAGAACTCCAGGTTCTTTCACCTCTCACCCTATTCCGGAGCCCGCTGGGGAACCCTCAGACAGTCCAGCATGGAACAGACTTTCCAGGTGAATGCGAGCACTTTCCTGGCTCTGAATAATGATTTGATTCAGGAAAATTACATTCTGAACTGTGTGCCGCCAGCCAGAGGCATTCAGCGTGTCATGGTTTACCTGTCAGAAGAAGGAAAGCCACTGGAATGGACTCTTCCTTCAGACAGTAGCCTGCAGGCGAAGCTTAAAATACAAAAACTACCGGTTTCTGAACATCAGAAGTGGTATCTTCCCAATCTAGGAGAACTCTGGGAGCTTTCGTTCCCGGCTCCTGTTTTCAAAGAACTGGAAATTCGGGGAGAACGTAACAGACCATTCCAGAAAACAGTCCGGGCTGCACTGGTTTTTGCGCCTCAGGCACAACCCTTTCAGGGAATCGTGCGGGTACTGAATTCCAACGAGCTCAATTTGAGAATGAAGACGGAAGGGCTCCTGCTTCCACCAGACATTCAAGACAGATCCCGTTTTCCCCGGAATCAACGCAATTATGAATGGGAATATCAGCAGCCGCTGGGGGCATTAACGATCACCCGCTCTTCTGAAATGCCTGAAAACAGCCTGGATCAGGGAACGGCTACAGTCAGCATTCATTCTCATTTCGGGCACGGCAATGGTGAACCGGATGTGCACGAAGCAGCCATCGCGCTTGATCTCTCCAAAACATTTGATGACAAATTCCTCTTTCGTTTACCGCGAGAAGTGAAACTGATTTCGACGACAGTCAACGGCAGGCGGGTGACTCCTCTTGAAGTGGACAAGCAGTATCTGATTCCCTTGTTTGACCAGTTGGACAGTTACCAGATTACGATTCAGTATCAGACCACCTCCAGTGCTGATTTCCTGACGACAACGCGGCAGATACCTTTTCCCCAGATCAGCCAGCGTGTTCTGGAAACAGAATGGAAGTTTGTGCTTCCAGCGGGAGTTCAACTGATGGAAGGGCCGCTGAATATGGTATTGCAGCAGTCCCTGCCCGCTGAATCACTCACACGTCGCTTTCTGGGTGTCCTGGGGAAACCGAATCAAAATGCGGGTGTAAACCGTTCAGAATGGGATGCCATTGTTTTATTTCCTGTGAAGTCAGGTGTTTTAGAAATTGCGAATGCGGGGAATATCCGTCTGTTTTCCTGGGTCATCCTCCTGGTAACAGTCACCATTGGTCTGATGCTGCGAATCTGGAGTGTGAAACACCGCGACAAGATTTGCATCATGGGAATTCTGATCTCAATGATCCTTTCCTGGGTCTTTCCGTTTGTCTGGGCTGAGATCTCCGGCAGCTGTCTGGCCGGAATTCTCATTGTTCTGCTGATTCCCCGCCGGTTTCTCAGGCAGGAAGTCCAGCGACAGATCGAAGATGAAAGCACCAAAGCCTATCAGCACTCTCTTTCTTCAGTGTCTATGACAGCGCGAATATTGCTGGCAGGTGTCCTGGGAATCACCGCGACAGGATATGCACAAAACTCACCAGTGCTGAATCTTCCCGCAGAAGGAAATCAGTCGGTAGCTGTTCAGACTGAATATGTCCTGTTACCAGACAGTTCCCGTACTGGTTCAGAATCATTCGCCTATCTGACCCCCGGTTTACTTCAGGTTCTGGAAGAATTTGTAGCGGATCCAGAACCGCCGGCGTATCTGATTACTTCAGCAGAATATGCAGGCGATATTCGTGATAATCAGTTGCTGACAGTGAATGCTGATTTTCGAGTAAAAATCCCTGTTACCAGGACGTCCTCGGTGATTCAGTTGCCCATCAATGGGGGGAATCTCAGCGGGCCGGATTCCTGTCGTGTCGATGGCAAGGTAATCCCGGTATTACTGTCTGCCGACGGTCAGAGTATTCTGGTGAATGTCAGTAATGAATTGGCTCACAGCCCCCGCGCGTCATCAGATCCAAATGGTCCTCTGGAAGCACGAAAACCGGTATTCGATCATTCTTATCAGGAGCATCACATCGAACTGGTTCTGCATCCTGCAGTAAAAATCAGTCCCGGCAGCGGTCAGTTTGAACTCTCGATTCCACCTCTGGCTACAAACCATTTCTCGTTTGATTTCCACGATGCCGTTCAACTTGTAGAACTTTCAGAAAGTGCGGGTAGTTCCCGATATCAGTTGTCGGGACAGAAGCATTTTTCGACGTACCTGAAAGAGACTTCTCAGTTAAAAGTAAAATGGTTTATGGGGCAAAGTTCTCAGGTCAGTCCCCTTAATCTCGAAGCAGGCGTCCTCATCAATGCTGACGTATCTTCCTCAATGACGCGCCTGGATGTGCAGGTGAAATACAATGTATTAAATGGAAAGGTTGATTATCTATCCTGGAAACTGCCTGCCGGAATGATTGTCCGCAGTGTCAAGTCGCCCGGGATTTCGATCATTCCTGCTCTGCATCCCACCGCCGATCATCAATCTGAAAATCTGCTTCTGGAATTATCAGAATCCAAGTCAGGTGAATTTCTAATCAATGCCGTTTTCGAATTTCCTGCCGACGACTCCCTGCAGGAAGTCACGATTCCGCCTGTCTATTTTGGATCGGATCATCTGGAAACCCAGAGTGCAACGATCAAAATTACATCTCAACAGATCGGTGTGCGGACGGGGCCCGAATTCGAAATAGAGCAGTCGGGGACATTACCGGAAGGTGTAACTTCGATCTCTGCCAAAGCACCGGGTCGTCAGCCAGAGGATAATATACTCAAGTCGGCCACACTTTTATTTCAAATGGCTCAACCTGCACCCATCTCTTTGAACCTGAAGTCTAAAAATCCCGATCGCTCTGCTCGAGTCAGCCAGTCTCTGGTGGTGAATCAGAAGAGTATCGACTGGACCTTTTCCGCAGAATTGCGAATCAGTCAGGCACCCGCTTTTCGACATATCCTGACAGTCCCGGCGGCACTCCGGATCGAATCGCTTTCAGTAAAAGAAGAAGATGTAGAGCGGTTGGCACACTGGCATCGCGCTGGAAATCAGATCACATTGTTTCTGAAAAATAAAACGTCGGGATTGCAGGATCTGACATTGAAGGGATGGTTACCCGTCCGCAGCATGGGAGATTTGAAGATACCGGGGATTCAGATAGAACAGACCCGGACTGAAGATTCTCAATTAACTCTACATCAGAAACCACAGCTCGAAGTGAAATTGACCTCACCCGAATTTCGTCGGGTTCAGGACGATACGGCTCAACCATCTTCCGTTGAGCATCTGACATTCGTCGGTCGGTTTCAGGCGACCGATTCAAAGAGTAATGTGATCGAACTTTCAATTAAACCACACAATATGCTGATTTCTGCAGATTCTCTAACGATGGTGGATGTGCTCGAAGATCAGAAGATCGAAGTGACGCAAACATTACGGTTTACGATTCCAGATCCGGAAATGCAGATCACCCTGTTGATTCCCCAGGAGTATACTGAGAATTATACAATCGACGGCATGCCCTTCGAATTGGCAGGCCAGTCGCCAGAGGGATCTCTGCTGGTTCATTTACTGCCACCAGACTCCAGAACAAAAGAAAAAAGTATTTCTGTAAGATCGACCGTGTTGAAGCCGGCCCAGGAACTGGTGATTGCGCCTGTCACTCTAGAAAATTCCAAAATTCAAAAGCATTATCTTCTGTTATCTTCCCAGCTCGAATTTCAACTCTCCGATAAAAAGAAACGAAAAACGATTCAGCCGGAAAAGGTTCCGGACTGGGTTCAGGCTCGCTGCGATATCTCTCCCGATTTCAGTAGAGAACGTGTTTATTCTGGCAATAACAGACCCTGGAAATTGAATTCGACATTGAGTGATACAACTGTGGTAAGCGAAGAATTCATTCCCTACATGGAATCAGAAATCATCCTGAGCAATCCGGAAGTCATTCATGGCCTGACGCAGATTAAACTGTTCAATCAGACCAGTCGTTCGCTGAAACTGAGCTGGCCTGCGAAAACCAAGCTGATGGCGGTTTTGATCAATGGTGAAAATGACACGACGCTTGAGCAGAAAGACGGCGCCCTCTCGATTCCCTTGAACGGGGGGCCGAAATTTTATGAACTGACCCTCTTCTGGGAGTCTTACCAGATTGAACACGAATATTTTCTGGAAAAGGCCTGGTTGCAGTTACCTCAACCAGTAAATTTCCCACTGACTCATAATTTAGTTCAAATCGTATCCTCAAATCACCATCGAACGTTTCTCTCCCAGGAAGTAACACCTTTTACTTATTTTGCCGATCAACTGGAAGCAGAACTCAAGGTTGCCGAAGTGGAGCTGGAACTGGCAGATCAGAGTAATGTTTCACAATCGACCTGGCAGGCAATTCTGAAATCGCTCAAGCATCTGGAAATGATTGTGGCTGATCCTGATCTGAATCGGCAGGGGATCAGTGAGACATTGAATCGCTTTGCGGCTTTAAAAGATCGCGTCTTTGTTTTCAAACAATATGTCAGATCCGGTGACGACGAGATATTGCCAACGCCTTCATTTTTCGCCCAATTCCATCAGAAACTAAAACCGGTTGCACAACAGAAAATTCATTATTTCTCCAAGGCAGGGAGTTTTGATCCCGAAGAAGAATTACTCTCAGCATGGATTATGCCTGACCTTTACCTGAATCTGCTGTTGGCTGCGATTGGTCTTATCGTTTTACTTCCGATTCTGGGTAAAATGGTGCAAGCACGGTCTGCAGACTGGCTTAATACGCATCCTGCTTTTGCTCTGCTGTTACTGGGGGTGATCTGGCTGTTGTTTTTCTCACCCGAACTGATTGGACTGATTATTATCGCCATTTCAGTCGTCATGGCAGTCAGACAAAAGCAGGAGATATCGAATGGGGATCAGCAGTCAGTAATGAGCACTCCCGCCAGTCAGGAGTAGCGATGTGCCTGCGGTTTTGCAGATCGACAGGCACAGTAATCAGCTGGCGCGGGATTCAATGAATGTAGAAAATGCAGGGTGCTGTCTGGGGATCTGGACTGTGCCTCGTTTTACTGTGGCGGGCGTCCCCAGGGTCATCTGGCCCGAGCATAATAGATTGGGAGATGCTATGGTTAAATGTGACTTGCTATAAATGATGCTCAAATCCGGTCCAGGCTGTCTGCCCAGCGTCCGATTGCTTCCAGTCTCGTTTTATCCAGATACTGTCCCGCCGGATCCTCTTTTTTGATCAGCTCAAAGACCGTAGGGTAGTTCATTTCTCGAATCGCTTCGATCTGTGGTTGCAGTAACTGATTCAGCGGGTTGGCTGCATTCAATACGAAATACAGGCTTAGGGGATAGTCAGGATCAGTCTCCGGTGGTTTATTGTTGAGCGTGGCTTCAGAAACAGCGACACCACGAAACAGCTCTCGATATTTAAAGGCCAGATCGAATGCAAATTCGCTTCCATCGCCATGACTGAGCAGGAAGATTCTGGTGTTATCAATCTGGTATCGCTTCCGCATCGACTCCACTACTTCTTTAACAAATTCCGTCTCATCCCGGTTCCAGCGGATTACATCTTCTGCTGCGGGGCCGACGATAATAATCCCCCGTTGCTCACAAATACTCTTCCACTCATTAAAAATCGTTGATTCCATGGTATTACCCGGCGGATGAATCCAGACCATCAAACCGTATTCATAATCCGGGTTGTAATTCTCAGGGATATAAGCCCAGTAAGTAGATTCAGAACCGGGTAGTTCTTCTTTGAGATGTCCTGTTTTGATTTTGTCTTTCTGGTTTTCAGCAGCGGTGCGGGAAGGCAGCGCCTGTGTGGGCAGTTCCGCTTCCACTGTATGGGGAGGGGACTGTAATATGACTTTGACTGTCTGCTGTTTTTGATCTCGTGAGATCAAAAGTTCGGCTGTTTCTTCCGGACGCAAATGATTCACCAGCAGAGCCAGTGCGCCGGGATCTGATACTTTCTGCTGATTGAATTCCAGAATGCGGTCCCCGGACTTGAGACCGGCTTCCTCAGCCGCTGATTTCGAAAAAATAAACCGGATGCCGACACCTGCTTCTACCTGATTGATCGCTGTTCGCTGTGGGAGGATTCCCAGGAATCCTGATTCAAACGGCACCAGTTTTTCTACCATGGTCGCTTTAAATGAGAGTGGTTCCGCTGCGCCTTCTCTTTTGACTACCAGGCTGACAGCATCTCCCGCGTATTTATTCATCAGAACCTGTTTTACCTGGGAATGCATGGCCACCGCATTACCATCCAGCTGAGTGAGTGTGTCTCCCGCTTTGACGCCCGCTTCCTGGGCGGGACTGCCATAGCGGACACGGTCAAGCTTCATGTCGGTAGACAGGTCGCCTTGACCGGTTAAGGTGATTCCCAGCAGACCCGGATAAAGATCTTTACCCGTATTGAGGCGGGGAATGACCTTAAGCACATCCGACATCGGAATTGCAAACCCGATTCCCGAGTCATACCATTCCACGCCCGCCGTTTCTGCTGATGCCCCGGGAGAGAGCGGGACCAGAATACCCATCACGCGGCCATTGATATCCACCAGGGGGCCGCCGTAGTTGACTGGAGAAATCTTCGCATCAGTCTGAATCGCTTTTCCCCAGATCCGTTCCAGCGCACTTACGATTCCCACGGAAATACTGGGTTGATCCAGTTCAAAAGTACGTCCCAATGCAATCGACCACATGCCGACCTGGATTTCACTCTCCGGAATTGCGAGCGGAACGGGCAGGTTTTGCGCGTCAATTTTCAGCAGTGTCAGCATCTTCAGATGGTCTGTGGCGACATTCTGAGCCGGAAAACGACGGCCATCGGGCAACGTGACCAGGATCGAAGAGGGTTTGCCGATAAAATTAAAGGCGCTGGAAATAATCAGGCCGTCACGGCTGACAATCACTCCGGAAGTCGGGCCGGTTCCGGTGATGAGCTTGCCGACCCGATCCTGCCCTCCGACAGTTTCAATACGGACGATGGAGGGGTTTACAAAAGCGGCCGCCTGTTTGAAGGCACGTTCTTCCAGAATTTCCAGATGAGGGGCCTGAGCCTGGATTATTTCAACAGAACCAGACAATGCCAGCAATAACGTCAGTAAACGAAAAAGATTGCTCATGATGGTTTCGATGCTGTGGTGATTATTTATTTTCAGGGGGAACCTGAAATTCAATCGAGATAAGTTGATTATTGCGGCGAACGACCAGACGCAGTAAATCGCCGGATTCCAGCTGGCCGAGTTCGGTATTCAGTGTTTTGCAGGAATTGATCAGTTCATCATTCACAAACACCACAAGATCATCAGGCTGTAATCCCGCTTTTGCAACCAGTGAATCGGGTAGAACCCTGTCGATATAAGCGGGGGTACGGTAAAGCACATCTGGCACCATCACCAGACCAAAGTCAACCGGACGGTAACGCTGGGGCGCATCCATTTCGGGTTTCTTCTGATCTTCACTGGAATCAAATTTGCCGGTGATAATCTGCTCGATACTTTTGCTCAGCACGTCGATGGGCAGGGAGTAGTTAACCCACGTATTCGTTTTGGCATTCCGGACCTGTTTGCCGATCATACCCAGCAGCTTGCCATCGTAGGTGAGCAATGCCCCGCCGGCGGCGCCCGGATTATTGGTAATCGCATCCACTACGTAAACATCGCCTGAATACGAGAGTTCAAAGGCACCTCTGCGGCGTGGTAATTCTGTACGTGCTTCAATAACGCCATGCAGCACGGATACCGGTTCATCACCCGTAGCGACTTTAAACATGTTACTGAAGCCCAGGATCCGTGTACCCGGACCTGCTGTGACTTTTTCTTTATAATCAAAACAGGGCAGGTTTAATTCCCGTTCCGATTTCAACTTGATAATGGCCAGGTCCAGGTGTGGTTCAGCTCCCAGAACTTCAGCTTCAAACTTCCGTCCATCATGCAGGACGACTGACAGGCGATCGGTATCGAGAACGGGGCTCCAGATTGTGGCGATATGTCCTTGGGGAGAAACGAGAAAGCCGGTACTGTAACCATACAGGTTTTTAACTCCGCCGGCGCCAAAAATTTTCACCAGCCGGGGCAGGGCATACTCTATCGTTGATTGCGAAGAAGCAGAGACGCTTTTCACAGCTGACATCAGCAACCCTGTCACGCACAACAGGAACAGAACAGGTTTTACTACTTTGCTTTGAATCACTGAAGATCTGCTTTCATACGGTCCGGTGCTATTTTTTTGTGTTCTCAGGCGTTTCCAGCTTGAGGCGTTCAATTTTCAGTTTCATCACAGGTCGGCTGCCATGTCGTACATCCAGTTCACCGGGAAACTTCTGGCCATTGAGAGTCTGAAACTGTTCGAAGCGGATTGCACAGACTTCCGCATTTTCTGTCAGGTAAAAATCCAGTCCCCGCAGAGACAGGTCGGATTTATTGAAATACCAGCGGGAGATCGTACCGGTCTGAGTTGCAATCAGCACATCAACCATCTCGTTGGTCCCGTCCAGTCGTTCGCTGCCCAGGTAATAAAAATCAGTAAATCGCTCTGACTGTCCGGAGAGTAACAGTCGGAAGTGATGCAGTGCGGCCAGCAAACCACCCGTGCCCGGAGGCTCATCGACGAATGTGTCTGTTTCCAGTGACTGCAGAAAGATATCCTTGCCGACTTCAAACCCGACGCCTTTGTCTGCGAGAGTAAGAGTGAAATCCGTTTCATCAGCCAGTTTTCCGGTCAGCGTCCAGGTTCCGGTTCGATCAGAGAAATTACTCGTCGCGCTTAAGGCCTGCAGCAGTCGTTCCTGCTGTTGCTGATTGAAATAGTAATTGGCAAATCCGGTTTTCGGCACATACAGATGCTTATATTTTTCTGGTGGTTCGGGAGCCGCTTTCGCGTGGGGATTGGGCATGGGCAGGCGGGGTTTTTCGTCACCCGGTTCAGGCGATTTTTCTGGAATCAGCTGTTTCTGTCCTGCCTGTTCCTGCAGTTCGGAGGCTGTATGCAGTGACTGCAGCCTGACGTAAATCGTCTGCTTTTTCTCATCCCGCCGATATACCAGCGGTAATGTCCAGCCTGCAGGATAGATGCCCAGAATATTTTTAAACTGGTTCACGCTGCGGATGGGGCGACCTGCAAAGGAAACGATTTCATCCCCCAGTCTCAAACCTTTTCGATAAGCGTCTGATTCTTCGAGGATTTCAGCCACATTGACATGCGAATCAAAGCCGGTGGTGACGGTGGCTCCCAGCGATGCATGGTCGACAATACGACCACTCTTCAGATGATCCCAGAAGTGTTTGATCTGGTTAATGGAAATCGCATAGCCGGCTCCTGAGTTGACCCGGCCCCGTTTTTCAAAAGAGCCGCGTCCGTTGATTCCGATCAGTTCCCCACGATCATTAAACAGGGGGCCTCCCGAGTTACCCGGATTGATGGAGGAGTCGACCTGGATGCAGTCCGTGTATTCGAGAAATGTGCCAGCCGGATACTGATATCGGTGAACGCCACTGACGATGCCGTAGGTGATCGTCGGTTGAAAATCGGTCGCCAGGAGAAACGGATTTCCCATCGCGTAAGCCCAGTCACCCACCTGGACGGTATCACTGTCTCCCAGCCGGGCAGCAGGAAAATCGGTGCGGCCCAGCAGTTTGATCAAAGCCACATCACCAGTCGGGTCAATGCTGACGATGACTGCATCATACAGCTTGCCATCATTCAACCCGCACTTCATGAAGTTGCCGGCTCCCGATACGACGTGAAAATTGGTTAATGCATATCCGTCCGGTGTGACCAGCACACCCGAGCCTCCGCCATCACCGGCACCACCAAATATGGCAACCACAGAGGGAGAGACTTCTTTGATGACGTCAATTCGCTGCTTCTGAGCCGCCAGCACTGCAGGATCAACAGAAGACTCTGCTGAGAACACAGGCTGACTGATAAGGGTGCAGATCACTAATGGAACACAGATGAAAAATCTCTGCATCAAATTACCTTTAAACTTCCACGGCTCACTTCGAAACAGCCAGTCTGTTCCCGTTAAATGAACCGTCACTGAATTATTTAATAAAACGTGCTTCACAAAGATCGAGGTGATCGCAGATTTCCAGGTTGTCTCCAAAATCGACCAGGACCTCGAAATCACGGACGCCGCGAACATCCAGATTTAATTCCACCGGAGAATCTGAGCTCCGCACATTTCCCGAGTACAGAATGCGGCCATCACCCTTGATCTCAACATAGACAAATCCAATGCCGGGCACGGAATCATCGATCCCCATGATCGCGCGAAAATTCCGGTACTCGCCTTTCAGTCGATATTGAAGAAGTGTTTTGGAATGAATGTAAAGACCACGGGCATACTCTTTCCCGCCCACCCGCAGGGGGCCACCATCACGGTGTCTGTCTTTCCGATATTTCCAGACCGTATCAAAGAAAGGCGTGTATTCAATATTCGCTGGTTCCAGGTCAGAGAGATAACGCACCTTACCCTGGCTGAAATCCAGACTGGCAATCGATGGGGGGGCAAACCGGGCCTGGGCGCCTGCCTGCAAAGTGGCGATAAATTCGGTACCCGTAAAAGTAATCGCGGAAGCATTCAATACTCCCTCGTCTGTCAGTCGAATTGCACAGAAGGGGGAACCTTCCGGAGAGGGAGGCCGTGCGTAGATGACTCCGAAAACGCGACTGCGATTGACGGCGACTTCGTCTTCCCCGGTAAAAAACTGAATTTTATCTCCGGTAATCGAACCCACGACTCCATCGATGTAATCGAGGACATTCTCCTTTTGAACCACGAGCAGGTCTTTTGAATTTTCTCCGTTCAACAGTTTTTCCCAGGAGCCTCTGATATTGGAAGTCAGCGGTCCAAAGCGAATTGAGGCGACATTTATTGATGGCAGGACCAGCTCGCCCGTCTGGTCGCCGCTGACTTTAACCTGTCGTTCGTTGCTTTGCAGGCTTTGTATCGGAAAATGAGAGCCATCAGTCAGCCTGACTGTGACGGGCAGCTCAAGGCTGCGTTGAAAACGGTGTCTGGGAAATCGCATATTCAAAATATTGGACAGGGGAAGATCTTTCTCGGTCTGCCCCGCTTTGACTTTCGCGACTGTTTTGTTTAATGACTGCAGACTCCCGGTGGCACTTGCGCCACTGAGTGAAGTGACTTCAACTTCAGGAGCCACGGCCAGCAGCGTGGTCATTGAAACAAAAAACAGAACAGGCATTTAGTAAACTCCAGTAACTCAGCTGAACGATGAGTGAATTTAAAAGGATTTAATATCGTTATTTACCGGAACTGGCTTTTTCGGCAGCCAGCTTCTTGAAGTATTTTTCAATTGCTTTACGGTAATGGGATGGGAAATTACGGTTGATAATGTTTTTGGCAGAAGCCTGCTTTTTGGGTGGCAACTGGCCCCAGCCCCCATTGTTGGATAATTTTTTCTTGTCCACTTCTCCCGGTGCAGTCTCGCCTTTCACGCGGCTCTCATCAGAACCTGCGGCGGGAGTTTTGGAATTGCCTGCCCCCGAACCGGAAGCAGGGCTGTTTTTTGACTGGTCTTCCATTTTCTTGATCAGTTTATCCAGAGAGGCAATGATTTCGTCTTCGACCTGCTGGACTTTCTTTCCGGAATTACCGAGTTCGAGCCTGCGCTCCACATCACTCATCTTGCGGGAAATTTCATCCAGGCTTTCTTCTTTGAGTGATGCCAGATCTGCCTGCATCAGGACCGCGACCTGGGTAAAGCGTTCAGGAACGTCCTGGGTACGGTTCAGGAGTTGATCCAGAGTTTTTTCACAGGCTTCTTTCTGCAACAGGTGGTGTTCACAGACCGCTTTATAAAACAGGTACCCAGCCGGATCAATCAGGGGTTCCGGGTTGATGGAATTGAAGATTTCCAGAGCCGGGTCGACCAGTCTGAATTGTGTCAGATTGCGGGCGACAAAGTATCTCAGATTGGCAAGATAAAATGTTTCCGCTTTTCCTTCCATTAGCAGTGGATGGGTGGAAAACTGAGGAACTCTGTCTGAAAACTGGTTAGATTGAATCAGCTCTGCTGCTTGTGGATCGACGACTGAGAAGATGCGGATTGCCACGTTCAGCTTCTCTTCGGCAGATGAGGCGGATTCCAGTTTTACCAGTTGACTGGCCGTTGCTTTCAGTTGCGCCGGATCTTTTACTTTTTGATCGGCAACCCAGTTTTCCAGTTGAGATTTTAATTCTGCAGACGTCGGGGCAGCATATAGCACCGTGACCTCTGTCTCAGTTTGTTTCTCGGCTGGCTCTTTTAAGGGAAGAGGCACGGGAAGGGGAGTCTGCCCAAAGCTGAACGCAGGTAGTAGCAAGGTCAGCAGGATCAGGGCGAACACTCCCCGGCAGAGGAGAGTTGATCCTGTGGTGCGAGTTAAATTAATCCTGACTTGCATGGCGGTCTGTTACCTTTGTTCCCGCGATCTGGAAAAATCGCTTATTTGTTTTTGCCGGTTGCCAGTATATAAGTCGCATTTTGAATGCGGGTTTGTCGATTAGCCAGTTTCTGTAACTGTTCCTGGATGTCGGCCTGGTTGGCTCCCTCTTCCAATGCCAGTTTTTCAATTCGCCGGGTACGATTATTCACACGTAACTGCAATGACCGCAGCATTTTGATCTCTGCCAGCATGTCGATTAATGCCTGGTCTTCCGGGGAGCCCTGCTGTTGCTGTTGTTGCTGTTTCTTTTTCTCTTCGTCTGATTTATCCATTTCTTTCTGTAGCGCTTCAATCATTTCTTCCAGGGAACTGATGATGTCTTTTTCAATGCCCTGTGTCAGTTCATCCACCTGCACGCGATTCAGACGGTAACTTACATTTTGCACGTCTTCCCGGACTTCCGCCAGCGCTTCACTGAAGGCGACCGAAGACCCTTCATCCGTGATCAGCAGGATCGCTTTTTCAACCTCGAGCCCAATCAGGGATTCTTCACGGGACAGTTGCACAGCGCGGGCCGTATGACGGCTCGTGCGTTCCTTTTCGGGAACTTGACCGATGGAAAGGGTGCCGGCGTAAACACGATTCTGTTGCGCCAGAATCTTCTGCAAACGGGCTTCCATGGCAGCCAGCATCAGTTCACGTTCTTCTTCGCGTAACTGACGCAGCATTTCCTCGAGTTTTTCTTTGGCTTCCGTTAATTTTCGGATCGCATCATCCTGGTGACGGGAAGCAGCATCTTTCTGTTTTTTTTCCAGTTCTTCGATGGCCTTTTCCATTTCCTGGCGGGCCTGTTCGATCTGTTCCCGTCCCGGCGTCTTCTGCTGCTGTTGTTCCTGGGACTGCTGGTTTTCTCCCTCCTGGGATTTTCCCTGCTGGCCTTGCTGCTGCTGTTGTTGCGACTGCTGTTGCTGTTCTTGAGACTGCTGATCAGATTTCTGTCCTTCAGACCCTTTTTGATTGGGATCTGATTTGCCGTTTTCAGGCGGTTTGCCTTTCGACTCTGATTCGGAAGGTTTGCCGGATTCAGACTCTGATTTCGAATCGGACTTTCCCTCTTGATTCTTCTGGTCTTTCTGCTGGCCTTCCTGTTCCTTCTCAGATGATTTGGAATCGGAATCAGGCTTCTGGGAATCGTTTTTTTCGGCGTCCTGCTGTTCGATTTTGTCGACCAGTTTCTGGGCGTTCTCCTCAGCCTTCTGTTGTTTATCTTTGAGGTCCGCGGGATTTCCTCCCCGCTCAGTCGCCGCACGCACATCCCGTTCCTGCCCCATCAGTCGATTGACATCTTTGAGCAGATCCTGAATGCGTTGCTTCTCTTTCTCGACTTCACTCATGCGGTCTTCACTTTGAAGCAATGCGAGCAGATTCTGCATGTTTTTCAGCAGATTCTCCTGGCGTTCCACCGCATCTCCCAGTTGACCCTGATCGAGCATCTGCAGCACACGTTGCATTTCAACCGTCATCTGGTTCTGTTTGCTTTGACCAAAAGCACGAAACAGCAGGTCCGCGCGTGCAGGATCTGTCTTTTTCATGTATTCGCCAAGATCATGCAATGTTGATTCAAATCGTTTGAACTGCTGCGTGATTGCTTCCTGTTTGTCGGACAGGTTGCTTTTTTTTACCTCCGGGGCAGCAGCGTCTTCCGTAGCCCCGGGTTGCTGTGCCTGGCTGATGTTCTGATTCAGCAGGCAGCCTAAGAGCGAAAGCATCAGAACGAAAGTCCCTGGACGATTCCACATCAGTGTTATTTCTGCCAAAGTTTTCATAGTGATCTCAGAACGGTTGAGGAAGGGGAAGCGTCAGTTGCATGGACGTCTATCTGTGCGGCGCGCAAAGATTTAAACGCGTTAATTATTATATCACGTAAAGGACGAGGATCGAAGCGTGTTTTTGTGTCCAGTGTGTGATTGAGGAGTTCTTGAATCGCATTTTTCTCCGGTTTTGGTCCGTTTTCAGTTTACTCTAACCCCAAACCTTTGAGACGGTCCAGAAGCTTGTTTTTGCGATACTTTTTGGTCTCTTCGGTCAATTCTTTCTCACGTTCGATCAGATTTTTAAGCATTTCGATGGCTTCATGGAACTCCAGCAGGTCCTGCATTTCGTTGAGAACGTTCTGCATGCGAACCAGCATGGCATCCAGAAGATCAATGCTGGTCTGGATTTCGGTAAGCGGGTCGGTATTCTTTTCGATTGCCAGTCGGAACAGTCCCAGCCGTTGATCGACATCTGGAAAATCCTGTTCATGAATCATCGTCAGAGGTTTGAGGATTTTGTCATCTATGCGACCCAGAATCTGTGCAGTGGCCACACCGTTGTTGACCAACTCTTCGCGAATGTCATGAAATGATTCCACAATCGAGGCGGTTTCGGTCGCATTTTTCCGCGTTCCATAGAGCGATCGATCTGCCGAAATGGCGACGGCACTCTGGTTTTCCAGTAATTTGTCGTCCCAACCGGGGTCGGTCTGTCCCTGCTTTTGTTTCTCTCTGATGGTCTGGGATTCGCGAACCTGGGCGACGCGTTCTTTGAGCTCATCTCGGGTCTGTGTGACTTCTTTGAAGATCTGTTCAAAGCGCTTGCGCAAATTCAGTTCTTTGGAATATAGGATTGAAAGCAATTCTTCATCCGTCACGATTTCAAAATGATAGGTTTCACCATGTACCAGATGGGGGCCACTCAGGTTATCCGCATCTTCAGCATGAACTGTCAGGCTGAGTTTCTGACCCACTTTTAAATCCAGCGGCAGAACTTCAAATCGCTCCCAGGCCTCTTTTTCATTTCGCTGTAAGGTAAACTCTTTGGGACGTTCCGCAGGCTTGGAACGGAATGGTCGAGGACGGAACTTTTTAGCTTCGTCTACCAGAAAGTCAAAGTGCGCCGACTGGATGCCATAGTCATCGGTGATTTTTCCTGCGACCGGAATCATTGCTTTGCGGGTAATTGATTTTCCAATTCCCGTCAGGCGGGTGTCCACCTGCGGTGCCTGATCGATAATCCCCATCACACTGAGGCGAATCGGTTCAGTGACCAGCAGCCCGTCTACGTCTTCCAGGTAGATCCGCATCGGCTGATCAATCAGCAGCGGGATCCTTTGGGCAGCGGTTGCTTTATTTTCAGAAACTAATGTAAAGGGAATCCGAAAAACCTGATGGTCCGGACCACACATCTGTGCTAATTGAGCAGGCGAGAAACTGGTCTGCTTTACAATCTCTCCCTGTAGATTTTTCCATGCCAGGAAATTAGACTTCGATGAGGAACCGGCTGCCAACGCTGGCTCGAGCTGTATTTTGAGCTGATCTGTTTCCAGAGAAAACCGGGTGATGGGCTTGTTGGCCGTGGAGATCATCTGGAAGTCTGTGTGGACGGGCAGCGCGATCTGAGTTCCCTGAACGGTCCGGAGATCGGGTTGGGGCAGACCGGTCTCGGGGTCTAAGGTGTTCAAGCCGGTATATTCCGGATAGCGACATTCCAGCTGGATCTGGTCGAGAACGGGTGTTTCTACAATTTCAATCTGATAGGGTTCCGGATTGGTATAGTCATTGCCGGAAACCCAGATCTGCATACCGTCTAGGACGTCCGTAATCGTGTGCTTGAAACGACCTTCGCCCAGGCGAGACATAACGGTCCGGCCTCCATCCCGTCCATTCTGCATGCGATAGGTTAACTGCACGCGTTCCGGAACTTTTTTTCCCTCGACAGTTTCCACTACCAGTGTCAGATCATTTCCCAGGCCATGTTTGTAAGTCTGGTCCTGGAATTCCCGGATCCGGTCTCCCGGTTGAGCGAGCACTTTGACGACCAGTCCTGTCTCACGGTTCCAGTAATCGTTTTGTAATTCCAGGTACCCTTTCGCCCAGCGAGCCATCGCGGGCTGGTTGACGACAGCCAGGATCAGAATGGAAACGGACAGGATCAGGGCACCGAAGAATGCTCTTCGTAATGGGCGTTTATCGAAGACGTCTTCTAAAGGAAGCCGACTGCTGCCTTGTGCGACTTCTTTGACTGTCCGCTCCAACATGGCGCGGGTGAGTGCATTTTGAGGTTCATTGGATTCGTGCAGTTCAATCGCCGTTGCCAGCCGGTCATTCAACTCAGGAAAGCGGCGTTCCAGAACGAGGGCCAGCGCTTTCTTTCTCATTTTTGTCAACAGGCGAAACACAATCAACGTACCAGACAGAACCAGTATCGCTGTTAACGAGAGCGCGACAAACGAGGCACGAAACCAGACTGGTAACTCAAAATGGCTGAGTTGGAAATAAACCCAGTCGACCACAAAGCTGGCCCAGAAAATCAAGCCGGCGACTACCAGCAGCTTTGCTGCGCCTTCCAGCAGAATATATTTACGTATTTTACCCCGTAACCGATTGAGTAAATCGGTGATTTCCCGGGGAATCGAAATGTTTGACGGTTCATTCATTCGTTTAGTTCATGCTGATTTTCAGCGGAGTGTTATCAATAGAAAACAGAGAAATTGTATCACAATTCATGCCAGCTTGAATAATTTTCGCGTTAACCATTCTGCCGCCAGCAGACCTGCCAGTAGAAAGAAGACCCAGCCCTGGTCCCAGAGTGTTTTCAGCCGTTCATCAACGAGAAATTCTTCTCCCTGGTCAGGCAGCAGTGCAGGGATCTGCTCTGCCTCTTCCAGTGCGAGATACTGCCCCCCGGTGTCGCGGGCCAGTTCTTTGAGGCCTTTCACATTCTGACTGAGAGATTCATCTTCCAGTCGCGGGAGCAGGACAGTCAGACTGCCATTAACCACCTGTCCTTTGGAGTCAGGAACAGTGATTTCAAATCGATATTTTCCTGGCAGGCCGGCACGGAAACTGGCGACGTATTCCCCAGGCCGATTCCGGTCCTGCATCAACAGCAGATTGGGAACCAGGGGTCTGCCGCGGGGATCAATGACTTCCATCGGCACCGATTCCTGAATCAGAGGTTTGAATTCCGGGTCGAGCAACCGAACACGTACAGAGACAGTCTGCCCCAGTACATATTCATCCCGTTCCAGAATAAGGGTGCCCCGTTTCGTGCCCCTTTTGGTACGACCCTGTCCGATATTTCGGATGAGCTTGGTCCAGAAACGGTCGTAGTAATCTTCATCAATCGAGCGCAACCGCCACATTTCGGGGCTGCCCAGATAGAAACAACGACCTTCTCCGTAATACTGGGACGCCATCAATATCGAGAATCCAAATTCGGTTTGTGTTTTTGGATCGGGGAAGTGGGCGTAAACCGTGGCAGCCGCTTTGGCACCATTCGAAGGGTAGCAGCGGTAAATGCCCGGAAAGTTTTCCCATAACTGGCGTGAAGTTGCCGGATCGTCGGTCAACATCAGGAAGCCGGCATCCAGGCCGGCCTGAGTCCATTCAATTCTGCGAATCTGTGTTGCTTCTTCATCCAGGTAATCGCGTACGAACGAGTTGATAAATACAGGATACAGATCCAGGATCGACTGGTACTTCTCACTTTCCTGGGCAAGCTTGGGCGTGTAAACATCACCGGCCACCATGACGATTCCGCCGCCAGCTGATGAGACCCATTCGTTCAGATTTTGCATCTGTTCTGCAGACAGTAATTCCCAGTTCACATCGAACGCGAGTACCACGTCGTATTCAAACAGATCTGCCCGCTGGGGAAATTCATACAACAGTTCGTTTGCATCCTGAGAGACTCCGGGGGGGGCAGACTGCAGCCAGACTGAAGACTGGATCGAAGGATGACGGTACAGCATGGTACGGGCAAAGCGATAATCACGCATGGGACCACCGGCAATGACCAGGACCCGTGTCGGGCGGCTGAATACATTGACGGAATGGGCCAGTTCATTGTCCATGTCATTGGCGTCGCCCACCAGCTGATTGCCCCGGGCACGCACGACATAACCAATTTCACCCTCAGTGGCGGGGACGCGTTCGAATTTGATATCCAGGGGCAGGCTGTCTTCGGTCGGTAGCAGGACATCCCGCGTTTCCACGACAGTCGGATCAGCTTCGCCCGGCGCTTTTCTCAGAAGTTCAATCGTTATATTTTTACCGGGCATTCCGACGGCCTGTACGATCGCTGTGATTTCAAAACCATCCCCGAACTGCACATCCGTGGGGGCGATGATTTTGGAAATCTGGATGTTCGCTGGTGGAACCGGACTGCCGACTCCCAGGGGAATGAGACGTACCTTCGAATCTTTAGCGGCTTCGTTGGCGGATAGTAAATCCGTGCCTGCATTCGAAGCCCCATCCGTGGCGATGATAATTCCGGAGAGTGTAGAGCCGTTGATCTCCCGCATCAGCTGTCCGAGCAGTTCTCCCAGCCGCGTCTCCAGACCCTGGGGCTGAAGCAGTGTGTTCCAGTCGGGTTGATCCGGAATGCGGGCTTGTTCTTCCGATGTTGGTTTCGCAGTGTCAGCTGTCGCATTCTGCTTCTGGAAGACATGCAGGGGGCCGACTAAAGTTTTATCAAATGAATAAATACTGACCTGGTGATTTTTCTGCAGGTCTTTGATCAGGGGGGAATCCGCCAGAAGTTTTTCAACGGCTTCCATGCGGGAGGCACCGTTGCGACTGGCAGGCGAACTTGCATTTGTCGCAGCCAGCTGATTGGGATGCCTCATCGAAAGGGAGGTATCAACCAGCACCGCGACCCGTGAGGGGCGAAACGACATTTTCTGTGTACGCTCATGCGGATTGAATACGATTGCGATCAACGCGAACAGGACTCCCAGCCTTAATGCAACCAGCCAGCAGCGCCAGAACAGGGAGAGTTGAACTGAGTCTTTCCAGATGGTTCGAAACGATAACAGCAGTACGAGCCCCAGGCCAGCCAGCAGCAACAGCCAGCCCCAGCCCGAGGCGGGCGTATCGTATTCGATCGAACGAAACGCGGTTGTCTCGTCGGCAGCCAGAATCAGAGAGGTGGGAATCGAGGCAAAATAACTCATGCGGCAGCACCCGCTGTTTTAGGATGATAGCTCAAACGATAGGCCAGCAGCTGTTCGCAAACCAGTAAGATGAACAGGATCAGTAATAGGGCGTTGGTGATTTCCCGACCGGCTTCCTGCCCTTGAATCCATTGGAATTCCCCCGGTTCCTGAATCTGAATCTGTTTGGAATTTCCCAGTTCCTGCATGAGTTCATCGGTTGTTGCCAGTTCCAGGTTGCTTTCCGAAACGGGGAAGTTGAAAGCGTACATGCGGGGCTCAATAGTCTGGTCCTGTCGCTTGAGTTGAACCGTATAAACGCCGGGTTGATCCGTGTCTCGATAGACGGTGACAAGCTGGAGTGTGCTGCTGTCGGTCTGATCTGGTTGTTGTGCGGGAGTCGCTTTCAGACGAATGGTCCGTCCACCCTGCGTCACGGGAGTCTGGATTTCGATTTCATCCGCAAACAGTGAAGCATCGAGCGAAAAGGGGATGGGAGCACCTGCAATTTCTGCCTGCTCATGCGAACGGGACTGGACCAGGTATTTTTGCAGTTCCAACTGGAACACGATATAGCTTGGATTGAGCGCCCATGAATTCCAGGGTTCTCCCTCATTGGTCATCACAGGACCCGCTGATGTCAGGCAGGTAATGATGCGTCCTTTTCCCAGCCTGTGTTCGAGGATCAAGGGAGCCTGGTTGCGGAGTGTTGCGATTACATTCACTCCGGATGCTTTATCTGCTTTGGTTTGCAGCCACTGCTCGGAGATGGGAAAGTAACGAGAAATGGTGACGGCTTCAATAAGCGGGTTATCCTGACCGGCAAACACAGAAAAGAGTGGGTGATCGCTGACATTCAGGTCGACGGTGGTATTCGATTCCCGGGTCGGTAATTCACGCGGAGATATTTCGAGTGGAGCCGGAAACAGACCGTTGCCCTCTTTATACAGTTTCTCATTGTAAAACAGAGGCTGCAGTGAAGGGCCGGCAAACCAGATGAGGCCCCCTCCTTCAGAGACAAAATTTTCTAAAGCGGCGATGGCGTCCAGAGGCAACTCTGCGATATTCAGCAGATAAATGTTTTTAAACTGGTTGAGTGGATGACGGCGCAGATAATCGACATTCTCAACAGACGGCGCAAACCCGGTGGTAAATGCATCGGGCGCGATTGCCGTCTGGATGTACATCCATTCGTTGCCAGAGGGGTTTCCATCAACAATCAGTACGGGATTAGACGGTTTGACATTGATAGCCATATAGCGATCATTATCCCCTTCCAACGCGTCATTTGTCAGACTCACATTAACCTGATGCAGTCCGGGTTTATTGAAGACGACATCAAAGTCCTGTGAAATCTCACTGCCGGCTTCGATTTTGTCAAACACGATACTCATGGGAAGTTTATTCTGATCGACAAACGCAGAGACCCGTACATCCTCGGCGACCTGTTCTCCAAAATTCTTCAGGCTGATTCTCAAGCGGAGTGGTACGTCGACGGCTGCGACTTCAGTCGCACCGGAGAGTTCTGTGATTGCCAGGTTCGATTGTGAATCGGGTACGGTTTTGATGAGGTTGATTGCAGTATCGCTGTTGCTTAATTTTTCGATCGTCGCTGCCACCCCTTTCTTTTCCTGCCAGTCTGACTTGCGGAAGTCGGAGATCAGGTGGAGCGTTTTGATGATGGCCCGATCTTCATTCAGCAGGTCGACAGCTGCTTCCAGTCCCGGGTTCAGATCCAGGCTCTGATGTGAACAGGTGAGATTAGAGAGTTTGGCATCCAGTTCGTTGATCAGTTCTTCATTAATATCACGCTGCAGAAACAGGGGTGCATCCGCGCGGGAGAGAACAATTAAGGAGAATTTTTCCGTATTGGGTCGATTGGTTCCTTCGGAAGCGATTTTGCGAATGACCTGCAGGCCTTCTTTAAAAGCCGTCTGTTCCCCCCAGGCATTTCGCATGGAACCGCTGTCGTCCAGCACGATCACATGATGTGATTTGGCCCCGTGAAACATTGACATCTGGTTAGGATCGAGTATCAGGCGGCCGATCAACAACAGCAGGCAGATGATGAGTATGATCCGCAGTAACAGCAGCAGTAACTGTTCAATCAGGACGCGACGCTGATTGGTCTGCTGACTCTGCAGCAGAAATTCCATCGCCGCAAATTGCACGCGTTTATACTGGAAGCGATTAATCAGGTGAATGATGATTGGCGCAGCAATCATCAGGGCGCCGGTCGAGACCAGTGCGGAATTCACAAAATGTTGGGTTAACCAGGCTTCCATAAGTCGAATCGTCAGTTACAGGCTGGAGATGTTCGGGGATTAAGTTTCGTTTACTGTCGGATGGATTGCTGCATTCCGATGCGATGATTCAAATAGTGGGACAATGCAGCGTCGAGATATTCGCTGGTGCGGATTGTCTGGTAGTCAAATTTATTGCTGGCACAACGCCTTCTGATTTCATTTAAAAACTCATGCATGGCTTTGAGATACCCTTCTCTCAAAGAACGGGGGTCACAAACCAGTTCACCCGCCTGTTCCATGCCTTCAAAGCGTGTTGTTCCGGAATAATCAAAATCGAGTTCCTGATCATCCAGAATATGCAACAGCATGAGATCGTGCCCGCGATACTGCAACAGGCGTAAACCTTTAAACAGGCTTTCCCTGTTAACGAATAAATCGGATATGAGAATAATCGTGCCTTTCTGCGAGCGTGTTTCTGCCACTTCTTTTAATACGTCATAAATGTCAGTTTTTTTGGCAGGTTTTTCTGCTGCCAGCGCAGTCAGGAGTGAATTGAGGTGATTGCGTTTGCTTAATGCGGGTACCCGGCTGCGAATCCCATCGTCAAAAGTAACCATGCCGACGGCGTCCTGCTGCTTGAGCAATAAATACGCGAGGGCAGCGGCTGCCGTACAACCGTATTCATACTTGTTGAGGGGACCCGTTCCGAACTGCATGGATTCGCTGACATCCACCAGTAGTGTGGTTCTCAGGTTGGTATCTTCTTCGTACTGCTTAATGTAGTATTTATCTGTTTTGGACCAGACCTTCCAGTCGATATTTCGCACATCATCACCCGGGGTGTATTCCCGGTGCTGGGCGAATTCAACAGATTGCCCGAAGAAGGGGCTGCGGTGTAATCCCGACAGGAACCCCTCGACGATCGAACGTGCTCGAATTTCCAGTCGGGAAATGCGAGAGATTGCTTCAGGCAGCAAATATTTTCTGTAATCTTGGGTCACTGGTCAGTTCGCCTTCCTTAGACGGTGTCTCTTCAATCAAGCGCTCAATCACACGATCCGAGGTGATCCCTTCCGATTCAGCAGAGAAATTGGTCACGATACGATGTCGTAAAACCGGTGCAGCCAGAGCGCTGATGTCTTCTGTCGAGACGTGTGTATGACCATTGAGCAACGCACGCGTTTTTCCGCCGAGCAACAGGTTCTGAACCGCACGCGGTCCGGCCCCCCAGCTCAGCCATTCGTTCACAAATTCAGGAGTACCCGGTTCATTGACACGGGTCTGCCTGACCAGAGCCAGGGCATAATCGATCACGTGATCAGAGACCGGAACCTGTCTTACAATTTTCTGAATCTCCAGGACATCCACGGCGTTCAGTACATGGTCGATTGTATTTTTTGAATCGGAGGTCGTCTGACGGGCGATCTGTCGTTCTTCCTGGAATGAAGGATATCGGACATAGACCTTAAACATGAAGCGGTCCTGCTGTGCTTCCGGCAGAGAGTAGGTGCCTTCCTGTTCGATCGGGTTTTGCGTCGCCAGTACAAAAAACGGATCATTCAGCAGATGTCTGGTCTGACCGACACTCACCTGGTGTTCCTGCATGGCTTCCAGCAGCGCCGCCTGTGTTTTGGGAGGCGTACGGTTATCCCGTTTCCCGGTCCTCCTGCAGCACATCGGTTCCCGTGATATCCGCGGGCATCAGGTCCGGGGTGAACTGGATGCGGCTGAACGACATGGAGAGCGTCTGGGCCAGCGTACTGATCATCAGGGTTTTGGCCAGGCCGGGCACTCCTTCCAGCAGACAGTGACCGCGGCTGAATAATGCGATCAGGAGCTGCTCAATCACCTCATCCTGACCGACAATGACTTTTGAGATCTGACCATGGATCTGCTGGTACGCAGTACTCAGTTTATCTATTGACTCCTGAGTGATTTCAAACTCAGAGGAATCTTGTTTCACTTCCGACATCCGTTTTCACACCTTTCTACAAAGGTAAACACTGCTTGGCGCAGAAAGTTCCGTAAACGCTATCGTAATGCCTGCTACAGGACTTTGCGACCATAAATCGAGAAATTACAGGGGTTTCCTGCCAATCTGCATACTGCTTCAAAACGTGGGATAAACTCAGCAAACAGGTTTCTGTCTGTGTCGGTCTCCTGTTAAACCAGCACGTTATACTCTCAAACGAGATCGTGATATCCGCTCAAATTTCAGAGGAAGCTCTGATAGATTTATTTCGAAGCCGGTTTTCAAAGGGCATCCCTTATTTTACTCGAACGGACAAGGTGGGGAAGCATTAAAATAAGTATCCAGCTGGAACTTCCCAGAAAGCTGACGCGCAGAAATAGCCTGTGTAACGTTCAGTTTATTACTGTACGCGATAGTTTTGGTGCATCAGTCCCAGGCAAGTGGGGTTTTCCAGGCTGCTTTCAGCTCATCCAGGCTGGCACTGATGGCGGTATTCCCTGAGTTGCCTTTGATCGTGAACTGGCGTGTGCCAATGACTTCGCCAATATCGACCAGAGGCAGATCCCCGAAGCACTCATACAGAACATCCATTTTGTCCAGTGCGACTTCCAGCAGAAAACGGGTGTTACTTTCCGAGAACAGTAAACTCGGGGTAGACAGTTCCAGCGCTTCAGGAAGTCTGGTCGGATCCAGTTTCATTCCATAGCCGCCGGCGAACGCCATTTCCGCTGCTGCCACAGCCAGGCCCCCTTCGCTCAGATCATGGCAGCTCCTGACCGCCTGCTTTTGAATTGCCAGGTGCAGCGCTTTGAAAATTTCCGGTGCTTCTTCCTTATCAACCTGGGGGACCTGTCCCCCTTCCAGCCGATTCACCAGGGCAAAGTGGCTGCCTCCCAGTTCGTCATGTGTCGTTCCCACAAGAAAAATACGATTACCGGGAGATTTCACATCCATGGTCACCGCGTGGCTGACATCGGCGATCTGTCCGATGGCACTGATTAAGAGTGAAGCGGGAATCGCAACGGTCTCTTTTTCTCCCTGCTCATTTTCGAAGGAGTACTCGTTATACAGGCTGTCTTTACCACTGATGAAGGGGGTGCCATAAGCGACTGAAAATTCTTTGCAAGCCAGGGCAGCTGCTACCAGGCTGCCCAGTGTTTCCGGACGATCGGTGTTCCCCCAGCAGAAGTTATCGAGAATGGCAATCTTCGCAGGATCGGCACCCACGGCAACACAGTTTCGGAGCGCTTCATCAATCGCAGAGGCCGCCATCCAGTGTGTGTTTAAATCACCATAGCGGGGGTTCATGCCACACGAAATTACCAGTCCGCGCGTGGAGGTCAGATCAGGGCGAACGACTGCCGCGTCCGAGGGACCATCATTCTGCACGCCCACCAGCGGCTTGACCACGCTGCCTGGCTGCCCTTCCTGGTCATACTGGCGAATGATCCATTCCTTGCTGCAGACATTCAGAGAGCTCAGGATGGAGGTCAGGTCTTTGGTGTAGTTTTCGCGTTGAGGTGGTGTCAGAGGCGTGAAAGCCGGAACCTTGTAAACGGCTTCGCGCACTACCGGAGGTCGGCCATCATGCAGAAAGGACATTTCCAGGTCAGCGACAACCTGATCCTGGTATTTCAATACAAGGTGGCTGGTGTCAGTGAATTTCCCAATGACGGAAGCTTCAACGCCTTCGTCGGCACAGAGTTTTTCGAAGGCTTCCCAGTTTTCAGGAGGGATAGCCAGGACCATGCGTTCCTGGGCTTCGGAGATCCAGATTTCGGTGTATGACAGGCCGGCATATTTCAGCGGGCATTGATCCAGCCAGACTTCCGCGCCGGTTTTTTCTCCCATTTCCCCGACAGCGCTGCTGAATCCACCGGCACCACAGTCTGTGATCGCCGAGAATAATTCCTGATCGCGTGCTTCCAGAATGACATCCAGCATCATCTTTTCCGTGATCGCATTTCCAATCTGCACGGCACCGCCGGAAAGCATTTCACTTTCTGAAGTCAGTTCTGCAGAAGAGAAAGTAGCGCCGTGAATTCCATCTCGGCCCGTGCGACCGCCGACAGCCACGATATAGTGCCCCGGTTGTGCCTGCTGCTTTTCTGACTTGCCGACAGGCAGCATGGCCACATTTCCGCAATAGACCAGGGGGTTACCCAGGTACCGTTCGTCAAAATAGACGGCGCCATTGACGGTGGGAATGCCCATGCGGTTTCCATAGTCACGCACGCCGGAGACTACGCCGGTTGCGACCGCTTTAGGATGCAGGACTCCGGCGGGAAGCTCAGAATAAGGAATATCCGGAGGAGCAAAACAGAATACATCGGTATTGCAGACCGGTTTACCGCCCAGTCCGGTTCCCAGCGGATCACGGATCACACCCCCGAGGCCCGTGTTGGCTCCACCATAAGGTTCGAGGGCAGAAGGGTGGTTGTGGGTTTCCACTTTAAAGCAGACATCCTGCTTTTCATCAAAGGTGATGACGCCGGCATTATCAGCGAAAACGCTTACACACCAGTCTTTTTCTCCCAGTGATTTGCGGATTTGGGTTGTCGCAGCAAAGATCGTTTCTTTCAACATATTTTCGAAATGCAGATCACGTTCACCGTCTTTGAAGTGAATTCGTCCAGCCAGGGTTTTGTGAGAGCAGTGCTCACTCCATGTCTGGGCGATGCTTTCCAGTTCGACGTCGGTCGGATCTTTTTTCTGGCTGACGTAGTAGGCTTTGATGGTTTTCATCTCAGTCAGATTTAAGTACAGCTGACCTTCGCGGCTGAGTGTTTCCAGTTGTTTATCATTCATTTTGCGAATGGGAATGGTGACCAGTTCGAACGTGTATTCACTGCCGAGTTTGATGCTGTCCATCTGCAGAGGACCACGTACGACATATTCAATGGCTTCATTCGAAAGCACTTTGGCAGCCATGCGGTCGATCTCGTCGGAGGATGCATCCGCGTTGACCCAGTATTTGCGGCAGGTGGCTACGTTCTCCACAGCCAGGCCAAGATCACAGATCGCCTCGCGGGCACTGTTGGCAGTGTTGTCAGTCACCCCGGGCTTGAACATGACATTCAGCAGTGGTTCCGAGTCGGTTGTTTCAGAAGTGGCACCTGACAGAATGCGAATCTCAAAGGTTTCTACAATCGGATCGGCCAGCAGGGTGCGGGCAATCTTATCAATACCCGCCTGGTCCAGGTTGCCTTCGAGCAGAAAGGAATGGGCTGTCTGGACCGTCCGGATTGAATTGGCACCCAGCACCTGGCATTCTTTCAGAATCCGGGCTCCCTCACGGTCGATCTGGTTGTCGGCGGGTTTGATTTCGACTTCGCAAAGCATGTGTTTTCCAGTTACTGTTGATTTCATCGGGAAGATGAAAGATTCGTGGTTGTCGTCGTGAAAGTCAGCCGAAAACCTGACCTGTTGACTACGGGGTTGAATTTAATGTGTCATGTTTCTTTTTACCATCCTCCAGCAGTTGCCTGAGGCGTTTTTCATCCTGCGTGAGAATTGCTTCCCGGAACTGCTGCAGTGACTGGCTGTATTTATCAAGACTCGTCACGATGGCGTCTCGATTGCTGAGCAGGATATCAATCCACAGAGCCGGGTCACCACCGGCAATGCGGGTCGTATCCCGGAAGCCGGTCGAGGTGTATCTGGTATTTTCTGTCGCTAAAGTCGCCGCCAGAGCGGAAGCGACCACATGCGGCAGATGGCTGGTTTCGGCCAGAATCAGATCATGTTTTTCTGGTGTTGTCTGCAGCACGTGCATGCCCAGTGCTTCCCAGAACTGCCTGATGCGGGAGACAGCTTCTGCCGGGACCGATTCATCAGGAGTGATGACACAAGGACGATCCTGAAACAGGTTCTGATCAGAGAATTCGTAACCGCTTTTTTCTGATCCCGCCAGCGGATGGGAGGCGACAAAAGTCACTTCTGCAGGCAGGGTTCCTTTCAGTTGCTCACAGATCTGTTGTTTCGTACTGCCGACATCGGTAATGATCGTTCCAGGGCGACTGTTTTGGGCAACAGTCTGAATGAATTGGACAATATGGTTGACGGGAGTACAAACTATCACGAGATCAGACTGGGCTGCCGTCTCTGCGATATTCGTTGTGCCTCGATCCAGCAATCCCGCCTGCTGGGCAGCCCGCATGCGGGAAGGATTTCGGCCTGCTCCGAGGATGGTTTCTGCCAGATGGCGCTGTCTCGCAGCAGCGGCGATGGAGCCTCCCAGCAGACCGACGCCAATCACGCCGATCGTTTTGAAGAGGTATCCATTTTGTGTCGATGATTCTGTCATGCCTCGTATTGTAGAAGCCCCGATTCGGGATTTCCAGCGGTCGGACCACTGTATCAACGACCTGTTCCAAAAGTCTGACAAACCTGTAAGTTATTTAATCAGAATCTTTTGTGTAGAACCTCATTTCTTCTCGGCGATTCGATAGAGATAACTGTTGGTACGCAGGAAAATACTGCCTGCGCTGACGGCAGGTGATGCATTGAACAGATCGTCGTCTGATTTAATCTCATTCCGCGCCAGCTCGACATATTCGGGGCCGGCCTTGAGTACAATAACGCCACTGTCCCGGGTCGTTACATACAGTTTTCCATCCGCCAGTACTATCGACGCATACAGTCGGGCTCCGGTGGGCAGGCGGTTTTTGTAAACCACTTCGCCATCCTTCGCATTCAGGCAGAAGGCAATACCCCGATCACTGGCCCAGTACAGATGACCGTCGTGATACACGGGGGAAGTGACATTCGCTCCTACATTAACTTCCCAGAGCTTATGCGTTTTCGTGACATCACCTTTGCCTCCTGGACGAACGGCGATACTGCGGTTACTGCGACCTCCCAGGCAGTAGAGGATACCTTCATTCTGCACCACGACCGGCACCACGTAGTCCTGAATTCCTTCACAGCTCCAGAGTTTTTTTCCGGTATCGGGATCAAAGCCGAAGATCTGGTTTTTCTGGTTGACCACCAGTTCCTGTTTCCCTCCCGGAACATCCACAATCGAAGGGGTGGTCCAGGCACGTTCGATATTCTCCGCTTTCCAGGCGACTTCTCCATTACTCTTGTTCAACGCATAAACGGTTGAACTTTCAATGCTGGCATTCACGATCACGAAGTCTTTATACAGGATGGGAGATGAGGCGGATCCAAAGCCGGCTGTTCCCTCTCCGACATCCGCCTGCCATTTGAGTTTACCTTGCAGATCGCAGGCGACAACACCCGAGGTTCCGAAAAAAGCATAGACGCCCGTTTCATCGCAGGCAGGGGTCCCACTGGCGTAACCATGGTCAACGATCCGCTTGGTGATTTTCTGAACTTCATTGATCGGGGAGACCGATTCGTCCCACATGATTTCGCCACTGTCGCGGTTGACGGAGATCACATGCAATCGCAGGTCGGCAGGGTTGCCGTTATCTTCCTCAGTCAGTCCATAGCCGCTATAGGAAGTCACGAACACCTGGTCGCCGAACAGCACCGGGCTGGAAGAGCCGTGCCCGGGAAGTTTTGCTTTCCAGACGATGTTCTTTTCGGAGTTCCATTCGGTGGGGAGTCCCGTCGATTCTGACACTCCATTTCCGGAAGGACCGCGGAATTGTGACCAGTCTGCTGCCTGGGACTGACGTGGTACTAAAGACAGACAGGCAGCCGTGAGCATTACGGAAAGAAACATTCGGATCATATTCAGCATCCAATGGAAAGAGGGAGGCAGGAGTCTATTCAATAAACGTCAAAACCCGCGGCTGGTTTCGGACAGTTATCAAATTAGAAAGTTTTGCGCTCTCAGGCAAGCAATTTTTCCAGAGGCGAGTGATTTTGTTCTGCCCTGAAATCAGATCAGTCGGGAAATCGGTGTCCCGTCGCTGAGTGCCAGCGGTCGTCCAATGGGAGAAATGAGTTCTTTGGTATAGTCAATTTGCATTTTCTGCAGGATGGTGGCGTACAGGTCCTGAATGCGAACGGGATCGACGGGAGTCTTTTCCTTGCCAGTCGGGTCTGTCTCACCCAGGATGAGATTTCCTTTCAAGCCACCGCCGCCGACAATACAGGAAAAACCGGTGGGCCAGTGATCGCGACCGTCGAGTGGGTTGATTTTGGGTGTTCTGCCAAATTCACCAATACACAGCACAATCGTGGAGTCCAGCAGGTCGCGTGACTTCAGATCGTTCAGCAGGCTGGAAAAGGCCGGGTCCAGAATCGCCGCCTGGGTCTGATGCCCGGTATAGTTATTGGTATGGCTGTCCCAGCCATTGAGATTCACCTCGATGGAGTGTACGCCCTGTTCGACCAGTCGGCGGGCAACCAGGCAGCCCCGCCCGAAGGGAGAATCGCCATAGGCTTTGCGAACTGCCTCGGGCTCTTTTTCTATTTCAAAGGCATTCAGCTGTTCTGAACTCATCATGGTCAGGGCGCGATCGATGGTCGACTGATGCAGTGTTTTCTGAGTCTGAATCGTTCTCCCTTTCCGAAATGCCTGCGAGACGACATCCAGATTTTCCAGTCGACGTTCCTGGCGGGGCGCTTCGACGCCGGCCCGCATGTTTCCTATATTCCGTCCGGGATCAGGTACGCGGAAGGCATCCAGGTGTCCGCCCAGGTAACCGCCTCGGGCGGGAAACTGCGTGTTTCCCATGGAAATATGTTGAGGGATTTCCAGTTGAGAACTGGGCAGTTGATGTGTGATGATCGCACCCAGTGCAGGGTAAACGGTTGTCGGCTCGGGACGATAACCGGTTTTCAGATATTTAGTCCCGCGTTCGTGGTCGCCTTCCTTAGAGACCATGGATCGGATCACCGACATCGAATCCAGCTGCTCAGCCAGCAGGGGATACATATCGGAAATCTGCAGGCCGGGAACCACTGTTTTGATAGCCTTGCCTGGACCACCGATGGCTGTTCCCGGATGGGGATCCCAGGTTTCCAACTGACTGGGACCGCCTCCCATCCAGAGAATGATGACCGATTTTCGGCGTTCTTTCCCTCGTTTTTCGGCTGCCTTTAAATCAAAGCCGGGCAGCATGAATGACAGCGTGCCTCCGACGGCGACTTTGCACAGATCGCGGCGGCTGATTTTGCTGGATAACAGATGGGAATCAAACATGGTTCAATGGTTCCAGGAAAATTCGGGAGAATTATACAGAGCCCAGTAGAGGTCTTCCGTGATCTTGACGCGCTGCTGTTGATTGTTCGCTGACTGATACTGTTTCAGAAAATAATCGCGTTCTGCCGGGGTGGGAAGTCGGGTCAGGCAGACCAGGTAGCAGGTTTCGATCCGCTTTTCTGTGGAGACATCGAGTGAAGCAATCCGTCCGACCGAGTTCAATGGCGAGGCACTGCCGTTATCCTTGGCGAACTCTCCATTCATCCGCAATAAAGCCTGCGGAATCGTACCAGGAAAATCATTGAGTTCATCGCTTCCCAGATCACCATATTCTTTGACAAAATTGAGCTCAGAGAAAAAACGTCGGCCCCGCATGATCAGATTCGAGTTCTGGTCAATGGTTTTCAGAGAAGAGGCCTGCAGCATCGAACCAATAATCTGCTCGGGACGCAAACGAACCAGCGGAAACAGTGCCCAGTTGTAAGTGGCTGCATCAATCTGTTCGGCTGTTGCGAATTCAGATTCTGAAGACAACTGGAAAGGGCGGGACGCGACGATAATCTGGATCAGTCGTTTAATGTCATATCCGTTTTCACGGAAGTCCCTGCCCAGTATATCGAGCAACCCCGGGGGGGACTGGGAGAGATCTGTGGGAGCCGGAAGATCATCTACGGGGTCATAATAGGGAATGCCGAATAACAGTCCCCAGACCCGATTTGCCGACGCACGTTCGAATCGGCGGTTGTCCGGATGAGTAACCCATTCCGCCAGTCGTTCTCGCAGTGTGCCTTCTGCAGGCAGACATTCTGCCAGGAAGGGAACACGTGGCGAAACTTCACGTTGTTCCAGCGTCATCCGGTCTTCCACTTCGTATTTCAATTTCCTGTTCGACCGTACGCCGAGAACCTGTACTTCTACTTGACCATAAAAGGCGGTCAGCCCTTCGAAGTCTGTCTGCTTCCAGTGATCGAAGGGATGATCGTGACACTGGGCACAGTCAATTCGCTGTCCCAAAAATGCACGGACAGTGCTGCCGGTCAACTTGTTTCGGTCCAGGTTCCCATCCGCAACAGCGGCGGTAATGAAATTGGTTTCGGGATCGCCCGTCCAGAGTCCTTCGCCGGCAATCAGTTTGCGCACCAGTTCATCATACGGAGTATTATCCTGAATCTGATCACTGAGCCAGGCTTTAAAGCGATCGCGTCGAAAGATGATAAACTGTCCCTGGGCAACACCAACAAACGCGCGGGTTAATCGTTCAGAAAAGTAGTCCGCAAAACGACGGTCGGCGAGCAGTTTCTGTGTCCAGCGTTCCAGGCGGTTCGTGCCCTGCAGGCTTTCATACTCACGAATTTCTTCGAGTGAAGGAACCGTGCCATGCAAGGCCAGTGACAGTCTTCTAAGCTGGGTCAGTTCTGAAGCCGTCGCTGCCGGTGGTGTCTCTTTCTCGGTCCATTGGCTCTCGAAAAACTGGTTTACCTGTTGCACTGTGTCAGTAAAAGTGTCGTCTTCAGTAATCGTCAATGGCGGGGGAGACTTTTCAACCGGACTGCTGGAAGCCCAGGTCACCAGAGTCACAACCAGCCCCACAACACACAAGGGCAGGCAGACAACGTTCCAGTGACGGGCATGAGATTTCATAGTTTGATCTCGTAATGAATTGAAAGTTCCCTCCCCAAAGGGGGGAAGCACGACTCTGCTTTACACTTAATCATACCAGAGGGGGAATTCGAAAGTTTCAGCGAATTCTTGAAACTATACAGTTTTTTCTGAGTAACAATATTAGCGAATCAAGGTCCCTGTCGGGAATGCTTCTCGATTCGGTCAGGAAATTCTGTTATAAGTAGGACTTAGCTTGTCTCGGTGTTCAGACGCTTTTTACAGGACTTTCAGGTCACCTGGTAAGTATCTCAAGGTCTGCGTTAATGACATCGACCAGCTTCAGTGATTGACAGGTGTTAATTTGAAACCGCACACTGATTCCGGGGATGTCATCGATGTTTCAGAATCCATCCGAATTTCTGATCATCAGCGAGAGCGGGTTATGAATGATCATACCACACAACAGGCAGATTCGATCGTGAGTTCCGATACGGCTTGTGAAGTTACCGATTTTTCTGATGAGCCAGTCGCCACCGCAGACACGACCAGGGAAATACAACAGTTCTATCCTGACGAGTTTGTGGGAAATATTCCTCCTTTTCCCCATTTATTGCGTCACCCTCTCAAGGCAGCCTTCTGGATGATTCGTATGGCATTCGGTATTGCCTGCCTGGTGTTGTTTCTGGCTCTGATTGCTGCCGTCCCGATTGTGAATTTTATTGCACTGGGATATCTGCTCGACGTAGAAGGTCGTGTCGCACGCACCGGTAAGATTCGTCTTGCATTTCCTCTGTTGGATATTGCCCCGCGACTGGGGATGATTGTGATAGGCGTGGTTCTCTGGTTGATTCCCCTGTTTCTACTGGCAGGAGCAGCCGCAGATGCGCACTTGATTGATCCCGGCGGCAGCAGTGATCGGAACCTGCATCTGATGAATCGGCTGGCGGCAATCGCGATTGCCGCGCATCTCTGCCTGGCCTTAGCACGTGGTGGAACATTCGGGTGTTTCGTACGGCCCCTTAAAAACGCCATCTGGCTCTATCAGCAGATCCGCGAGGGAGGCTATCTGGACCGGGCAGCTGCACACGTGAGCGAATTTTTTGCTTCTCTGAAACTGGGGAAGAACTTTTCGCTGGGACTGCGTGGTTTTCTGGGGGCTTTGATCTGGCTGATTATTCCGTCGACCATGTTTGCTGCCGCCAGTTCACCCGAGGGAGGACAGGGAGGTGCGGTCGCTGTTACCCTGCTGGGAGGCTTGATTCTGGTTATCGTGTTGGGGTGGTTGCCGATCCTTCAGGCACATTTTGCTGCCGAGAACCGGTTTCGGGCCATGTTTGAATTAAAGACCATTCGGCGAAAATTTAAACGGGCTCCCCTGTTATGGATGCTGTCGCTGATCATTGTGTATCTTCTGTCACTTCCCCTCTACCTGTTTAAAGTGGCAGCGCTACCCCGCGATGCCGTCTGGGGAATCACGTTGATTTTTGTCGCGACGATTTATCCCACAAAAATCCTGCTAGGCTGGGTTTACTATCGTGCCTCGTCGAAGACCAGAAATGCCTGGTTTGGCTGGCGCTGGTTGAGCCGCACAATCGTCCTGCCTCTGCTGGCCGTCTATGTCTTCATTCTATTCTTTACCCAGTTTATCGGCGTGCACGGGAACCGGGTTCTGATGGAACATCATCTCTTCCTGCTGCCGGTTCCTTTTTGATTTCTGCTTCCGATCAGGCATTTAAATCTTGGTGATACCCGGTTTTGTGTCATGCAGATCCATATGGGAACTCTGCTGTTTCGCTGACCGGAATCTGTGTTTCCTGAAACACAAGTGCAAATTTCTGAAAATCCTTTCGCGTTTTGAAAATCTCAACTATATGATTTTGTTAGTGAAACAACAGCATAAAATAGAGATATAGACAACTTGAGATTCACATCCTGCCCGTCGCTGAATTGATCCGGATTTCATACCGGAGTCCGGTTTAAGGATATGCCGGGAAAAGCTCACATTTTCCCGGCACACACGTTCGCATCAAATCATGGCTCAGCGTGTTGCCTTTAACGGAACGGAGGACAATTGCGCCTGGCCAATTTCTTGAAAGGCAGGACAAGCGATGAATGAATACAAGGTAGACGACGTTAGGAATGTGGCATTGGTCGGCCACGGGGCTGTTGGCAAGACAACTGTAGCCGATCTGATGCTGTTTCAATCTGGTGCCACTTCCCGTTTGGGGTCTGTAGACGATGGCACCAGTCTGCTGGATACGGATGAAGAAGAAATCGACCATCGAATTTCTATCGCTTCCACTCTGATACACTTTGATTACGGTGGGCATCACATCAATCTGATCGACACCCCTGGTTATCCCGATTTTATCGGGCAGGTTTCCGGCGCGTTACGTGCCGTCGAGACCGCCCTGATCCTGTTAAATGCAGGCCATGGAGTTGAGATCAATGCCCTGCGAGTCTCCAAAATGGCGCAGGAAGCCGGGATTGCCCGGATGATCGTGCTCAATAAATGTGATGCAGACAATATCGACTATGAGACGCTCTTGAATTCGGTACGCGAAACATTTGGCTCTCAATGCATTCCCATTAACCTGCCTGTGGGACTGGGAGCCGACTTCAAAGCCGTGTTCGACCTGGTGAAAAATGCGTCTGCCCCCGATCCTGACACCCTCGGCGACCCGGAGGGGACACGTCAGATGCTGATCGAAGCGATCGTTGAATCGAACGAGGCTTTACTGGAACGTTTCTTTGAAGGCGAAGAACTGAGTCCTGCCGAATTATCTGCCAACATCCCGAAAGCGATGGCGGCAGGCACCTTGATTCCTGTCTTGTTCATGAGCGCTAAAACCGGTGTCGGCGTTGCCGAGTTCATGGATGCGATGTCGAATTACACCTTATGTCCCCAAGACATTCAGCGCATGGAACAGACAAAGGACGGTCGTTCTGTGATCCTTGATCCTTCACCGGATCAGCCATTTGTCGCCCAGGTTGTAAAAACCCGCATCGATCCCTTTATCTCAAAAATGAGTTACCTGCGTGTCTTTTCCGGAAAACTGACCAGAGATTCGTCGGTGGTCAATGTCCGCACTGGTAAGCCGGTTCGCATTACTCAGTTGCTCGACGTCCAGGGGGGAAAACAGGAAGCCGTAGATGAAGTCTCCGTCGGCGACATCTTTGCTGTTGCAAAAGTGGATGATTTGAAACTGGGGGATACACTGGCAGCCGATGCAAACGGGGATGGGCTTTCGCTACCGGAAATCAAGTTTCCTCATCCCCTCGTCGGTCTGGCAGTCGAGCCGAAAAGCCGGAATGATCAACAGAGAATCTCGGGAGCCCTGCATAAAATCGAAGAGGAAGACCAGACTTTTCATGTGATCCATGATGAAGAAACACATGAGATGGTGATGCAGGGGATGAGTGAATTGCACCTCAAGATCGTGCAGGAGCGATTACTGCATCGTGATAAAGTGGAGGTGATCACGCATCTGCCGAAAGTGCCTTATCGAGAAACGATCATGGGGAGCGCCGAAGGCAGTTACCGACATAAAAAACAGTCGGGTGGCGCTGGTCAGTTCGCCGAGGTTCATCTCAAAGTGTCGGCGATGCCCCAGGACGTGAATCCGGAAGAATATTTCACCAAAGCCAATTTCGATCATCTCAGGTCCTGTCATTATGATCCCGAAATGAACTTCGCTTTTGTCGATCGTATCTCGGGAGGTTCGATTCCCAACCAGTTTATTCCTGCTGTTGAAAAAGGGGTGCTGGAGAAAATGAAACAGGGGGTGATCGCCGGTTGTCAGGTGCAAAACCTGATCTGCGAAGTTTTCTTCGGTAAAGACCACCCGGTGGACAGTAACGAGACGGCATTCAAAATCGCGGGCAGTAAATGTTTTGCAGAACTGTTTACTAAATCGCGTCCCGTCCTGATGGAGCCGATTGTCAAAATCGAAATTCTGATCCCGGCAGAGAATGTGGGTGACATCAGCAGCGATCTCTCCAGTCGCAGAGGCCGGATGGAAGGCATGGCTGTTTCAACGGGGGGCTATGAAATCATTCAGGCCCGGGTTCCACTGGCGGAAATCATGACCTATGCCCGGACGCTTTCCAGCTTAACGGGAGGCCGCGGAACGTATGATATTGAATTGAGCCACTATGAAATGATTCCCCCGAACGAACAGGGTAAAATCATTGAGTTGCTCAATAAAGCCCGTGAATAAGAGTGGCGGGAAACAGAGTGCGATAATTTCAAGCGAGCCTGCAGTGACGATACAGTGTCCCGTGTTACTGAAGCATCTTCCAGGCCATTTGCACCGGGTATCATGGATTGAAAGACGCTATGGTTTAATATAACACACTCTAATATTGCTGCAGGTTCATTTCTTTTTCTTCTTAGGTCGGCTTAACGGCTGATTCCACATCTTCAGCTGTTTTTTGATTTCATCCAGTGACATCGGAACGGGAGAAAGTTTGATTTGAGTTTCGATATCATATTGTTCGTTGGTGACTTTTTCATCCAGCCGATCAATTTCATCTTCAAGGTTCCGCATCCAGTCGGGAACATCAATTCCTGAACCAATGGTCGATGCCAGATAATGTTCGATTTCTTCCTGCAGAATCGAAAAGGCTACCGATTCTTCATTGCCGTCCCGGGCATCATTCATCGCCCGGGGAACCAGTGCCAACATGCGGTTGACTGCCAGTGGTTTGACAAACCGTTCATTCAAATGATCGGAAATCAGGGGCAGGTTAATTTTATATTCCGATTCGGTCTGCTTGAGCTTCTTCAGATGCTTCTTTGCCATCTCATGCGAGGTGGATTCAAAGACTGCTTCCCAGATCAGGGCAGACTCATTACGATCCTGCTGGGCCAGGACTTTGTGGGCAATCAGCAGTGGCACCATTTTCCAGTCATCACGCTCGTAGGCGGCTTCAATCCGCAGGAAGTCGAGCAGGCAGTAAAACATTTCGCCATAGTCAGACTGAGTCGTGGTACTGTTATACTCAACAAAACGATCAAACTTATCGATGACGGATTCGAAGATGACTTTCAGGTTAGTCACCGCTTCTTCCATATCGATATTGCCTTCTTCCAGATCCGTGAGTAGTGCCATCGGCTCTGCCGGATTCTGGTACTCGGCCAGATAATTCAGGTACTGTTCGATACCGTTATGCAGAATGGTCCGCAGGTTGCCCAGGGTCAGATATTGTGCATGAAACAGATCTGCTCCATAAAGCTCGATAAACTGTCGTACTTCCTGCCAGACAAAATCCTGGTTCAATGCTTCCGCACTGGAAAGCCGCATCGTGCGACTGTGCTTCAACCATTGTTCGCGATATTTAGTAACCAGTTTTTCCGCGATTTCAATCAGTTGCTTATCATCCAGTTGATCAGACTCCCAGTCGCGGGAGGATCGGATGATGGCTGACAGAGAACTGCGTAACGCGGTGCGGAACAGGCGATCAAATTCACTGACGGCAATTCCCTCCGGTCGCGAACTGCGTTCCATGCGATAGGCGGTTTTCAGAAGCTGCCAGGTTTCCCGCAGCAGACCCAGACTGGGAAGTTGTGAAAGCAGGAAGCGGAGAATCATCTGCAGTGAACGTACTTTAAGAACGGTATTCGGTTTACCGCTCTGGTCAATGGGGGTATACAGCAGAGGCGTTTCGGCGATGCTGTTCAGAAAGTGAGGAAACTCTTTTCTGACCAGTTCGATATCCCGTGTCAAAACGCCGCGGTAGATCGGGACCAGCAGGCTTTCATTTTCAGAAAGTTCATTTTCCGCCTGGGCAGGTGGAATGGTTGAAAGCAACATCAGGCGTGCCGAGCGACAATTGACTGTCGTGATGATGATGGCATGCATCAGGTAGAATTTCGTCTGCATTTGCAGATCATATTCGATATTCGAATCGTGATCGCCACTCGGTTTGGGAATCCGATAGTTCCAGATCGAGTTCAGGAGCACGACCAGTTCCTGTTGCAGATGCTCCGTATGACGAATCCAGCCCGCAATGGAATCCAGTGTCTCTTTATTTAAGGCACTCTCGGATTGCTCGGCCCTGGTTGAATCACTTGTAGAATCTGACTGGTTGATTTCAGCCTCACTGTAAAAGGCGGCTGATAATTGCCAGAGATGGGATAACGTATTTAAAAATTTGAGACGGGGTTCCAGTTGCCGGTTGATCGATTCGATTTCAGAATTACTGGGAGAAAAACCGGAGTCCATCATTTCCCCCTGCACCCCGTCATCGGCACTGTCGCGAAACGTCACATTTTCATAGGCGGCGTTGAACAGGGCGTCTTCCTCGTCCGGTTCAGCCGACTCGATATCGAACGGGTCTTCGATTTCTTTTTCAGAAACCGGGAGGACGGCAGCAAAATCAGGAACCGACCAGTAGTCGGCGGCATTCACTTCCAGGTAATCAAACATCTTGCGGATGGAAATGCTGTTCGCGGCGAACGACTCCGGTTTGATTTCCGAGGTCAGCTGTCTCATCCATTGCAGCAGCACTGAATGGATGGAGTAAGGACCTGACTCAAGACCGGTCTGGTCTACCTGGCTGAGCCACTGCATAATTAACCCGATGGCAGCGACATGGTCCTGTTTCTGAAGTAAAGCGTCGACTGTCAACGCGTACGCTTTTGCAGACTCGAACCGATCAACATGCTGTCGCCAGAACGAAATGTCTCCTACGGCTTCTCCCCCTTTTTTCCACTCTGTCAGTATCTGGGAGACATGTGCCGCCGATTCGAAAGAATCCTGTCCATTGACTTGAGGTAAGTCTTCTACTGTTGTTGTAGCATAACGATCCCAGGTTTCTGCCAGTTTCTGGAAGCGATGTGAAATTTCCAGTTTCAACTTATCGTTCCCCTGGGCAGCCGCCTCACTGAGAGTCGCCGAATATGCGGAGAACATCTCTTCCATCAGATCCAGCAGGACTTCACTCCGCTGATCGGGAATACTGTCTTCGCGAGAAATAAACAGGGGGAATAATCCCTGGAATCCCAGAATGTTCCAGGGGTCGATCAAGGCACCACATTCGATGCCCCGTGTAAGGTGATCTTCGATTTCCGGTATCAGGGTCCAGGCCTGTTCCAGTTCGTAGCGTTCCAGATGCAGGTGCACCAGAGTGATCCGCCATTGAATTTCGCATTCAAACCGCACAGAAGTGCAGGGAATCACAGCAGCTTCGCAACGGGCTGCGACAGAAAAACCCATCCGTGCATAGATGCGGGATAACTGTCGATGCTGGACCTGCTGGGCGCCATACCGCGCCAGATGCAGGTTCAGGTAATGACGGATGTGCCCGAAGGGCTGCTGTGACTGTTTGGCTTCTTTACGCAGTCGCTCTGCACGCGAGCCACTGGCCGAGGCCAGCAGTCGGTTATAATAATCATCCCGTTGACGGGCGACTTTGGGAAGCAGTGATGTCAGGCTGATATCACTGGCGTGTGTGTCCGGCCCCGAGCCGCTGATCGATGAGGCCATCAGCATTGTACCACTCAGAACAGCCGCAGCATCTTCCAGGCGTTCCTGCAGCGGAATTTCCTTGTGTTCATCAATCCAGGCCAGCAGTGAATCGAGAATCAGGCGGCGGATAACAAAACGCCGATAGTAACCCTGGTTGTCAATGATGTGCGGATCCCATTCGCCAAACATATAGTTCGTGCGTTTATTGACCGGATGCAGGTGATCATGGGCCCGCAGGTCGATGGCAATTTCGTCCATCCGTTCCAGGCGGAAATGTGCCTGATGCAGCAGATCCTCGGGAGTGGTCTGGAGCGTCTTGATGGTCTGTTCGATTAACTTCTGATAAGCACCGCAGGCGACTCCGCTGTCACGGAAGTAGACGGGCAGTGGTCGGAACTTTTCATGCGGATAAACCTGCATCTGGCGCCCGTTTTCCAGCACAGCGACCGGACGGAAACCGACAAAATCATTCAGCTTGTCGATCGTTGCAGAGACAATGCGCTCCGTCTCAGCCCAGGGGCCTCCCTGTTCCAGCAGGGATTCAAACAGGACTGACAGAAAATAGGGTTGCAGAAATTCCCGTTCGCAGATGTGAAATAACAGATCTCGATGGTGTGCCCGGTAACCAGGCAGACATTCCTGCAGGGCGAGTCGGATTACATTTTCTGCCTGTGTAATTTCCTGAAAGGCTCCTGATGTGCCTTTCAACTCCATAAGGTGTGTGCTCAGCAGTCGTTCCAGAGTCTCCACAGAAGGCCGTTCATCCAGCTCTGCAAAGAGCTGGTTCCAGTTAAAACGGAATTTGGGGTCCGGTTTGCCATTTGAGAAATTCAGATATCCCAAGATTTCCCGGATGATGTGTTGATCGACGGCAGGCAGTGGAGTCTCACCTGAATATTGATTACGCGATACTGTCATATTGATAAACGTAGTTGGTAGATGGATGGATTTGATTAGGGATAAACGGGAATTCATTCTTCTCGACAGCAGTAAAACAGGCTGTTTCGCTCATGAACAGTCTAAAAGGGCTGAAACCCGGAATCAATTATGCTTTTTCAAATCCCAGCGTCAATTCCCTGCATTTACGGCTACTGCTAACTTGTTTCATGAGAGGAGCTTATCAGCTTAATGATACATAACTCAATGTGCATGGATTCTCTGGTTTCAATTAGTGTTCCTCTGGACATTTTGAATACTTTGCGCTTCTGATACCGACAGCCAACTTTGATTCAACTCAGCAGTCAGGATATGACGATTATAACGAATGTGCGTATTGCTCAAGTGAGTTTTTATTGTGTGTCTTTCGTTGAACGGTATCAAGGCATACTCGCGTGATGCAGATTAAACAGGCAGTAACCCGGTTTCCTGGAGTTTCGATTTTACGAATTCCAGATATCGGAAGTTACTGAAACTGACATAGGGTCAGTCATATTGTAGTCAGTCGATCTTGCTGAGTGAAACTGTCTGCAGATCAGCCATGATACAAGTGCGTTTAATTTCGATGAAACGGTTTCCCTTCAAGTCTCGGACCTGGGGGTTTGGGAAACCTGAGAGTCAAACCTGAATTCAGGCCAAAAGGATGTGGATAGACAGATGGAACACTTGGAATCCCTGCCGGAAAGTGAAACCGAAGACCATTTCTTGAACTGGTCAAAAGCGATCTTGAAATCTCCTCTCTTCTGGGGAATGGCTGGCACGTTTGGGTTTTATGCCCTGATCCCCTATCTGCCGGTCTATCGATCATTGATTGACCGTTATTTTTGCAGTCATCCACTGGAGTATGCGACGGCGGGCCTGTTTTTCATCGGTATGGCAATTATCGGTGTGAAGGGCATCGGTATGCTCAGCCAGAAGAAATCGATGACGGAAACGAAAATTGACTGGCAGACGATTGGCGAAATTGAAAATCTCAACGAGCGAATCGATGTGTTTTCCGAGCAGGTAGACTCGCTTTCCGGCTGGATCGGCGAGACCTATCTGGGCAAGCGTTTGAAAGACACGGTTTCCTATGTGAAGGGGCGTCGTTCAGTCCACGATCTGGATGAACATCTTAAATACCTGGCCGAGCTGGCTTCTGAGCAGATGCACGCCAGTTACTCACTGATTCGTACCATCACCTGGGCTGTCCCCATCATCGGGTTCCTGGGAACTGTGATCGGGATCACCATCGCGATCGCTAATGTGACTCCCGATCAGTTAGACACCTCTCTTTCGGAAGTCACCGGTGGCCTGGCGGTAGCCTTTGATACCACGGCTCTTGCACTGGGGCTGTCTTTGATCCTTGTGTTCTCCACCTTTGTAGTGGAACGCATGGAGCAGAAGCAGCTGGAACAGATTGAGCTGTTCGGGATTGAGAATATTGCCTCCTGCCTGAGTGTTTCAGAAAGTTCACTGAGTCCGCTGGAATCGGCTGAAGCCGAAGCGGCTCAGGAACTGGTAATGCGTACGGAAGAAATGATTTTACGACAGACGGAACTCTGGCAGCAGAGCCTGGAAGGGTTACGCGGTCGCTGGTCTGAAATGATGGAACGCCAACAGTCGAACTTCGATCATAGCCTGCAGGAAGGAATGTCAAATACCCTGGGAAGTCATTCTTCTCAGCTGGAATCATTGCGAAATGAATTTCTGACTGCCTATCAGGCCACGACGGAACAGATTGAGCTGATGTTAACCCGCTGGCAGGACAAGCAGAAAGAATCGAACAGCAGCTTCTCGACTCATCTGGCCCAGATCTGGAACGAAGTGCATCAGGATGTGATATCCGCCCAGTCGCGACAGACTTCCCAGATTGAGCAGGCGACAAAAGAAATTGCCGGCGAAGTCAGGCAGTGGAATCAACAGCTGAAAGACACCTCGGAAGTTTCAACCCTGCAGATCGAAGCTCTGAATTCACAAAGCGAAAATCTATTGAAAATTGTTGGCCAGGAAGAGCATCTGGTAGGCCTGCAGAAAAGACTGGCCGAAAACCTGGATGCGATTCGTGCTACCGAAACCTTCGAAGAAACCCTGCATAGCCTGAGTGCGGCTGTGCACTTACTAACGGCCCGCTCAAATCGAAATCACGCTGCCTGATAGAAGCCTAGAGGTTGTGATTCTCAACTATTCAATTCTGAACGAAGTTAATTCGCGGTTTTTTCCATGAGCAGACAAGGTAAGGAAGCACGTTCGGTATCGCTATTTCCCTTCCTGGCGGTCCTCATTTGTGCAATGGGTGCTTTGATTTTCCTGCTGGTCGTTACCACCCGCCGGATTCGTCATCAGGCGGTCATGCAGGTGCAGAAGGTCGTCGTGGAAGAGGTTGTCCAAGACGATTATTTTCCTCCCGTGATTTTCTCAGCAGAGGTTGAGGAACCAGCGCCAGCTGCCCCGATTGTCGTCCAGATGGATGAGCCGGAAATCATTCCGGAACCCGAGCCCCAGGTGATCAATCTGGCGCGGGAGCATGAAGAACGCTTAAGAGTACTCCAGTTGCAGAGATCGCGCAAACTGGAAGATCTGAAGTCTCAGAATCTGAATCTGGTTCGCTTGAAGAATGAACTGAATCAGTCGGAAGATCAGTTAAAACAGAGCGAGCAGCAGATTCTGTCTTTGAATCAGAAAGACAAGGAACTCAACGAGAAAATGAATGCCCTGCAGAAGCAGAGAGCGCGAGTTGCCGAAATGCTTCAGGAAGAGTTGCAGAGTCTGCAGGAGAAAAAACAGTCACAGAAAACGGCACGCAGCAAATATTCGATCATTCCCTACGATGGGCAGACCGGGACAGCCAAACGACCGATCCTGATTGAATGTACTGATCAGGGACTGACGTTTCTGCCGGAAGGAATAACCTTAACGCCTGATGACCTGAAAGAGTTTACGCCTGGATATAATCCACTGCTGGCGGGAACCCAGGCATTATTTCAGTACTGGAAATCGCAGGATCGGGGCACTGGAAAAGAGCCTTACGTACTGATTCTGGTCAGACCCAGTGGCAGCGTGGGTTATTATGTTGCCCGTAAACTGTTAAATAATCTGGAGCTGGATTCCGGTTACGAGTTAATTGATGCTGACTGGGAATTTGCGTTACCTGATAAAGATTCCCGTGCAGAAAAAATCTGTCAGGATGCCGTTGATCGTGTCTTGAGCGAGCGAAAACATCTGGTTTCGCAATTAAGCCAGAATCAACAGGGAACAAGTGAGCGAAGCCTGCAGTTCGATGCGCGAACCGGTACCGTGCGGGTCATTGAACCAGAAGAACAGACTGGTCAACAGTCGGGTCGAGGTCGGGAGGGATCCGGAGGATCAGAGCAGCTGGCCCGAGGCAGGACTGGTGCTGGCTCCACCCGGTTCAGCGATGTGTTAACGCCCCGTCAGCAGATGGCACGCGCCGAGCATTTATCAAAAGTAGCAGATCAGGAGCATATCGTCTCACAGGGCAGAAGTGGTGAGACCGGCGGACAGCATCGTAGTCTTTATTCCGGAACGACATCGGGTGGTGGAAAACCTGAGGACGGGGCAGGTGCCTTCGGTAATCTTCCCGGCACTCGTCCGGGAGCAAAGGTTTACAACATCGAAGATTTAAGAGGCCCCCATAGTGAAGGTGAAGGGACAGGTCCGGGCATTAAGCAGGCGAAGGTGATCGGCCGTGATCAATTGAGGGAAATGGCTGAACAACATCTGGTTGAACTCGATGCTACCCAGTCCAGTAAGACTGCCGGGGGAGCAGAGAAGCAGAGCCAATCTGAAACTCTCACCGATTCTGAAATGGCTATGGCTCAGAATCGAGCGATGGAGAACCCATTCTCGAAAGAGAGGAATCAGACCGGGAGCAGTGCAACTCAGCCGCAGTCAATCTCAGATGCAGCGCTTCCTCCGAATCCATTCCCGCGGACACCCGGTCAATCAGCGCGGGGGGCTGGTAATGCCAGCTCGATTTCTCTGCAACGCTCGCACAAGTCGAGATCCCAGTCGGAAATGGATTCTCGGAATCGGCAGTGGGGGCCTCCTCAATCACGGTCCGGAATTGGTTTTGAGCGGGAAATTACAGTTCAAATCGGTGCAGACCGGATTATCGTCGGCGACGAAAAGGTGATCTCCGTTGATCAGGGGATTACACCGGAAAAACTGTCGCAGTCATTGATGGTTGTCATGGATCAATATGTCACTTCCTGGGGGCCGGCTCCCAAAGGTTTTTACTGGGTCCCCTCCCTGCAGTTTACGATCAGCCCGGGGGGCAATCAGTACTACGAACGCCTGAAAACCACTGCACACAAAATGGGACTTGAGACCGAAGCAAAATACACACTGGATCCGCTTCCGGGTTCTTCCTCACTCTCAACTGTGAAGGAGCAATAACATGAGCCGTCGCGCAACAGAGGGAGAAACAGGATTTGGATCAGATTCATTTCTGGACATCGTGGCCAATATCGTCGGGATTCTCATTATCCTGATCGTGATCGCTGGTATCAAAATGAGCCAGGCACCGGTAATGGTTGCGGAGAATCAGGAAGTGGCTCCCACCCAGCCACAAATTATTGACCAGGAACTGGAAGCGTTTCTGCCTAAAATCGTTCCCGAGCCACCGCAATCTCCGGTACTGGCTTTGGAACCGCAGGAACCTAAACCATTCGTGCCACAGAAACCGAAAATAATTTATCAGCAACCCTCGCAGGAACTGCTGGATGAAGTTCAGAAGATGGAGCAGGAACTGGTGCGGCTGGATCAGGTGATGCAGAGCCGCAAGGCAGGGGCTGCTGAAATTTCTTTAAAGAAGCAGGAAGTCAGTGGCAAAGTGTTGTCAATGGTTTCACAGGTCAATCAGAAAAGTGATCAACTGGAGCAGGAGTATCGACAGTTGTTGAGTCTGGTTGATACGACGCAAGAAGCCAGGGAGCAACTGGAGCGGGTGGTAGCACAGTCCCGTCAGGTTTCCGAACCACAGGAACAGATCAAGGAATTAAAACATCGACTCACGCCAGTCAGTCAACTTGTCACCGACAAAGAATGGCACTTTCTGCTTTCAGAGAATCGTGTCTCGTACGTACCCATCAATGAATTGCTCATGGAACTGAAAGACCAGGTGATGAAACGCGGAAGCTGGCTGGCGAAGTACCGGGAACATCACGGGAAGGTAGGGCCATTTCGCGGATATACGATGGATTACATTGTTGAACGTCAGGCACTATCAGCGATTGATCAGTTGAGTAACGGTGGCAGGGGGGGATTCCGTGTCGGCGTCTCCAAGTGGGAAATCAGCCGCAGTGATGATATCGCCGGTGAAGCTCTGGAACAGGCGATGCAGCAGAACTCGGAATTTTTCCAGGCGATCACTGAAATCGGCACCGGATCCACACTCACCTTCTGGGTGTATCCGGACAGCTTTGAGCTGTATCGCAGTCTGCAGAAACACGCCCATTCGCTGGGATACCAGGTTGCCGGACGACCGTTGCCGTTTGGTGTCCCCATTGCCGGTTCACCAGCGGGGACTCGATCTGCCGGCCAGTAATGGTCCCTTTCTGTTACATGGATGTGGCTGCTTAATACAGCAGCGTTGACAGTCTCCGGCGGTAGGTACTCACCAGAGTGGATTGCGGGCCCAGAATGTCAAAAATCCGCAGCATGGTCGCTTTGGCTTCCACTCCGGCTCCTGCTTTATCCTGTTCAATGATCGACAGGCAGATTTCCAGAGCCTCCTCGTGCTTGTTGGAAATCGCCAGTGCATCTGCGAGCCCGATTTTCAACGCGGCATTATCAGGGTCTGCCTCAAGCGCTGCACGAGCTGCATCCACGCCACCCGCTTCTTCTGCAGCAGCCTGCAGCTCCAACTGAGACTTGATCTGCTCTGCTTCCGGTTCCAGAAATCCACGTTTCTCCAGCTCCTGAATCATCTGGGAACTTTCATCAAACCGTGACTGTTTTGCCAGGACGGCCGCCAGGCGTAACTGGATGGTATCGTTCTTCGGTTCCAGCTCTAACGCTGCCTTGTATTTTGCTTCCGCGGAAGCCAGATCGGAGTCTTCCAGAATCTGTCCTTCCTGCAGGAGCATATCTACCTCTGAAGGCAGCAGTTTGGAAATCCATTCCCGCAATGAATCTTCCGGCAGGATCCCCTGGAAGTGATCGACGGGTTGTCCATTTGCAAATGCAACAACCATGGGAATCGATTGTACGCGAAAGGCGGCTGCCAGATTCTGCTGTTCATCGATATTGATTTTGGCGAGGATAAATTTCCCCTGATACTCTTGCACCAGCTGATCGAGCAGGGGCGCCAACTGCTGACAGGGGCCACACCAGGGAGCCCAGAAATCAATGATGATGGGGATTTGTTCTGACTTTGAAATCACTTCGGTCTCAAAGTTCTCTTCGGTGATATCAATAGTCCAGGCTGAATTTGCTGACATGATTTCGTTCCTTGGCTCGTTCACACTGGGATGCATGTGGAGTTGTCGGGGATTTGGGTTTTATGAGACAGGCAGTTTACAGATAGCCCACTGTCCAAAATTTTCTTCGACTTCAATTTGTATCGATTCAATCTGGTTTTCAGTATTCGATCCTATCACAGTCAGCAGCTGCTGGCCAATCCAGTGAGCAATCAGTTCGGCGGTCGTGTTTTCGATCGGGAGTAATATACAGTCTTCACGGGGAAAGACCCAGCGCCGGTCGTCAAAAGTGGCCTCGACTTCCCCGTTCTGTTCGCTGACTTTGATTTGCCGGTGTTGGGTTGGCAGCAGGACCCGGTGATCCAGGGCATCGACTGTTTTCTGCAGCTGGTCGCGGAGTGCGATAAAATCGAACACGTAACCGTTTTCATCCAGGGGGCCGGTCAATTCTGCAGCGACACGCCAGTTGTGGCCGTGCAGCCGTTCACAGATGTTACCGTTAAATGTGATGAAGTGCGCTGCGCTGAAAACAAGATGATCTTTGGTGACACGCACCTTGTAGCGGGCAAATTTATTCATGTTGAAACTTTGAAGTCAGGTACTGGTGAAATTGTGGGGGAATCTTATTGATGATTGTACCCGGGGCAGGGGCAGGAATAAAACCGTCCCGCATTGCGACGAACAGAGTTGCTGCCACCAGATCCGCGGTGGTACCGGGGTTCCGCTGGTTTCCCTGCTCGCGCAACCAGGCATCGAATTCCGCAAGCTGAGCTGTTCCCGTGTCTGTCTGCAGGAGAGAGCGGGCGCGACCGGCTGCTGCTTCCGCCTCATCGCAGCCCAGCTTTCTGGCAATTAAAGTATCGGGAAAGTCAGACATCAGACGCAGTTGTAAACGGATGATGGCGGTTTCCCAGCAGTCTGTCTGATGCCAGTATTCGGTAATCGCGGGGACTCCGGTATTCAGGACGATCTGAAAATCGGTCGCGTATTCGCGGGCGATCGAGTCCCGTTCTGCAGCCAGGCACATGACGTCGCGTAATGTTTGCGTCGGTACCTGCGCGATATCTTCAGTCTCTGTCGTTCCCATGCCTCCGGGGTGTGCCAGTCGGATTGCCTCGTAGACAGCGCGGGCATCTTCGACTGTCAGATTGTGCAGGATGTTGTGGATTCTCTCTGCAATCTGGAATGTGACAGGAATCCGTGTGAGGGGAGCCAGCAGCAAAACCATTCCCAGATTGGAATTACTGGGGACCGTTCTTTGAGTTGCTCTGATGCAGGTTAAAACCAGTTCTCCCGTGGTCTGCTCTGTGGATTGAGCCAGCAGAGGCGCGATGACTGCTGCCGATTTCAGAAAATCAGCATAGCTCAAATCGGGAAAGGAAGCATCGGGATGGACGTTTCCCGGTTTTCTGGCGGTGGCCTCCATGACACATGCGAGATAGCACCAATGTTCGAGTTGAAGATTATTTTGACTCATGAGCCCCGACTCGATTGATGGTCACCAGTTTTCTACGTACAACAGTATGTAAAGAGTCTTAAGTATTCTGTGGAAATTCCGCGTCGTGGTTTCATTCTGCAGGATGAATCCGGAGAAATGAAGTCTCTGGTCCTCCGATCTTCCCAGGTAACAGGAATTGTTTCATGAGTCCTTCCCTTGAACGTCAACAGCTGCAGACTGTGCATATAGTGCCGCTGACTGCATTCGATCAGAACGATCAAATCAATTTGGATCAGCAGGCAACCCATACTCAGAAATTATTTGATGCGGGAATGCGAGTTTATCTGCCGGGAGCAGGTACGAGTGAGTTTCACAGTCTGTCGCCAGAAGAAATTGTTCAACTGGTGAAGATCACACGCGAAGTGACCGGCCCGGAGACACTAATTTTCGCTCCCATCGGGTACCAGGTGAATGTTGCCCGCCAGACGGCGATTGACTGTCTTAAGGCGGGAGCCACCGGGATCATGTTCATGCCGTTTGCGCATCCTTATATGAGCGATCGGGGAGCTGAGGAATATTATCTGACGGTCATGGATGCGGTCGACTGCCCGACTCTATTCTATAAAAAGGCAGAAATTCCCAGTGATGAACTGCTGTTAAAACTGGCCTCTGATTCCCGTTCTGTGGGCGTGAAATACTCTGTGAATCAGATGCATCAGTTCCGTACGACTGTGAATGCGGACTCACACGGGCTGGAATGGATTTGTGGATCGGCAGAACGTTTTGCACCGTATTATATGCTGGCAGGATCGGGTGGATTCACGAGTGGGGCCGGCAATGTCTGTCCGCGGCTCTCGCTGGCGATGCATGCTGCTTTTCATTCCGGAAATTATGCAGAAGGCATGCGGCTTCAGCAGCAGATACTTCCCATTGAAGATTACCGGGCGCGTGCCGGGGACAGTTTCAATATCAGCATGCTGAAATATGCGATTACACTCACAGGAGCCGACTTCGGACCGCCGCGGGCTCCCCAGCGAACGCTGACGGGAGAGCAGGAAGCTGAGATTCGACACCTGATGGAACCAATCCTGGCGGTAGAAGCAGATCTGGCTTGAAGAGGACCTGTGCCACAGATAACCTGGCAGAATAAAAAAAGCCCCGTTTCGTAAAACGGGGCTTTTTCGTTATGTTCAGAATCAGGCTGTTGCCATACGTTCTTCTTTTTCTTTCAGGCGGCGAGCAACGACTTCTTCCTGAATGTTTCGAGGCACCTGGGCATAGCGGGAGAATTCCATGCTGAATCCCCCTTTACCCTGTGTCATCGAACGCAGTTCATTGGCGTAGTCGAACATGCTGGCCAGTGGTACTTCAGCGACGAAAATACTGGTTCCCATACGTGTTTCTGATGTATTGATCACACCGCGTTTTTGTGCAATATGACCGGAAACCGGACCCTGGTATTCTTCAGGAACTTCCACTTCCAGTTTCATGATGGGCTCCAGCAGAGCCATGTTGGATTTCTTCAGGGTTTCACGCATACAGTTGAAACCGGCCACGTTAAAGGCCATTTCTGATGAGTCGACATCATGGTATGAACCATCAGACAATGTGGCTTTGACGCCGACTACTTCGCACTCGCAAAGCGGTCCTTTGACCAGTGCACGCTGGAAGCCTTTGTCGACCGCTGGAATGTATTCACGGGGAATACGTCCCTGGCTGATGTTGTTGACGAATTCATAAGCGTCACCATCGGTTTCCACCGTCATGGGTTCAATCTTACCAACCACATGGGCGTACTGACCGGAACCACCAGTCTGCTTTTTGTGCTTGTGATTGTATTCCACGGGAATCGTTGGTGTCTCACGGTAAGCCACGCGTGGTTCACCAATGATACACTCAACTTTGTATTCACGCTTGATGCGTTCAATGTAGACGTCAAGGTGTAACTGACCCATACCAGCGATGATGGTCTGATTGGTTTCATCGTCTGTCATCACGTGGAAGGTGGGGTCTTCGCGGTTGAAGCGTTGAATGGCTTTGGCCAGACGGTCTGCCCCATCCCGGTCGAGTGGCTCGATCGAAAGACGAATCACAGGCTCAGGCACAAAGATACTTTCCAGAGCAAAATTCACTTCACCACTACAGAACGTATCCCCGGAGGCACATTCCATCCCGACGGCAGCAATAATGTCGCCGGCTTCACCACAGTCGACATCTTCACGACTGTCTGCGTGCATACGGACCAGGCGACCAAATCGCGTGGAATTACCAGTTCGCGTATTGATATAACTTTGACCTTTTTCAAGCTTACCCTGGTAGATACGCATGTAGGTCAATTGTCCGAATGTTTCATCGACAATTTTGAACGCCATGGCAACCAGAGGCTTGTCGGAAGAATGCGACAGTTTCGTACGGAACGAATCACTGCTGGTATCTTCGGCACCTTCTTTGATGGCTTTCTGCTGTGCATCCAGGTCGATCGCAGTGATTTCGCGGTCGAGCGGACTGGGCAGAAAGCGGACGACAGCGTCCAGCAGAGTCTGCACACCTTTATTTTTGAATGCGGTTCCCATCATGACGGGAGTGATTTCGTGAGACAGTGTAGCTTCACGAATGACTTTGTAGATGTCTTCTACAGGTACATCAGCTTCTTCCAGCAGCGCAACCATCAAGTCATCGCTGAACATGGAAAGAGTTTCCAGCATGTTCGCGCGGGCTTCTTCAGCTGCTGCTTTGAACTTTTCTGGAATTTCACCAAAGACTTCGGTTTCGCCCTGCTCACCAGTGTAGGTGATGCCCTGCATGGTCACCAGGTCTACCACACCTTCGAAATGAGCACCTTCGCCCATCGGAATCTGCAGTGGCAGAGGCACGACGTGCAATTTATCGGAAATCTGTTTGATCACGCTGGCAGAGTCCGCACCGGTACGGTCCATCTTGTTGATGAAAGCAATACGGGGGACTTTATAACGTTTCATCTGGCGGTCGACTGTCAGTGACTGGCTCTGAACTCCACCGACTGAGCAGAGTACGAGAATCGCACCGTCGAGTACGCGGAGACTGCGTTCCACTTCCACGGTAAAGTCAACGTGGCCTGGAGTATCGATGATGTTGATCGTGGTATCTTTCCACTTGACCTGAGTCGCAGCGGAGGCGATTGTGATTCCGCGTTCACGTTCCAGATCCATACTATCCATCGTAGCGCCACCATCGCCGCCCCGAACTTCACGTACTTTGTGAATTCGTCCTGAGTAGTACAGAACTCGTTCGGTAAGAGTGGTCTTACCAGAGTCGATGTGAGCCGAAATTCCAATGTTTCGATACTTGTCCAGATTTTTCATGGCTTTAATGCACGTTCACTAAGGATAACATGTTTAATGGATACAAATCGGGCGGCAACATACCGCCCTCGTCAAAGCGCTCAATACTAGTCGGAACTTTTTGAGAAGAAACACTCAAGTTCTACAGGGGCAGGCCCTGCAAAATCGCATCACTCTACTGTTGTGATGGCTGACCCGGCAGGTTTTTTAAACAAGGGATCACTAACATCCGGAACGTTTCGCAAGTAGATAATCTGAGCGTAAGGTGTGAGCGTAGAATCTTATCGTTGTATCGTCTTCGGGGGAAGAGGATTTTTGGTTAAATTCCGAAAACTCCCTGATTAATTGCGCAACCAGTATAGCCAATTTTGCCTGAAAATGAAAGCAGTTAAAAACAGGGAGAGGCAACCGGACGCCTCTCCCTGTAGTTAAAGTCAGACTGTGAAAAGTCTTACGCTTTTTCTTCCAATACGGCCTGAGCTGCAGCCAGACGGGCAATTGGCACCCGGAAAGGAGAGCAGCTGACGTAATCCAGGCCCAGTTGATGGCAGAAGATCACACTAGCAGGATCACCACCATGTTCACCACAAATCCCGATCTTGAGCTCAGATCGAGTGCTGCGACCACGCTCGACACCTGTCTGCATAAGACGTCCGACGCCATCCTGATCGATTGTCTGGAACGGGTCGGAAGGAATAATGTCGTTTTCACGGTAGTGTCCGATGAAGGTACCGTAGTCATCTCGGCTCATACCCAGAGTGGTTTGAGTCAGGTCGTTCGTACCAAAACTGAAGAACTCAGCAGTTTCAGCGATCTGATCTGCACAAATGGCAGCTCGCGGGAGTTCGACCATCGTGCCAACCAGGTAATTGACTTTGACACCTTTCTCTTCGAGCACTTTTTCTGCTTCTTCTCGAATGATGCGAGCCTGGTCATCAAATTCGGTCTTAAAACCGGCCAGGGGAACCATGATTTCAGGGAAGACTTCAATGCCTTCGTTCTGAACGTCGCAGGCGGCTTCCATGATCGCGCGAGCCTGCATGGCTGTGATTTCCGGGTAAACAATACCCAGGCGGCAGCCACGATGACCCAGCATCGGGTTCAATTCATGCAGTTCTTCAACACGACGACGGATGAATTCAATGGAAACACCCAGTTCATTTGCCAGTTCTTCTGCCAGCGTGGGGTTTTCTTCCAGGTGGCGGTCAGAGAGGAACTCGTGCAGTGGTGGGTCTAACAGGCGAATGGTAACCGGCAGACCGTTCATGGCCCGGAAGATGCCGGCAAAGTCTTCGCGCTGGAATGGCAGCAGTTTGTTGACTGCTTTGGTACGTGATGCGACATCGCCAGCGGCAATCATTTCACGGATTTCGGCCAGATGATGGAAGAACATATGCTCGGTACGACACAGACCGATACCCTGGGCACCGAAGGAAATTGCTTCTTCAGCCTGATCTGGCTGGTCAGCGTTGGTGCGAACTTTCAGTTTGCGGATTTCATCGACCCAGGTCATCAACTGCTCATAGCGCTGATAAGTTTCGGAATCTTCCGGTTTCATGGTTTTGGAAATCAGCACTTCGACGATTTCACTTGGTTTGGTTTCAACTTTACCGGCAAAGACTTCTCCGGTGAAACCATCGATACTGATCCAGTCACCCTTTTTCAGGACCTTGTCACCTTTGGTGATGGTTCCGGCAGCAGAATCGATTTTCAACTCGGAAGCACCGACAATACAGGCTTTACCCATCTGGCGGCTGACCAGAGCTGCATGCGAGCTGGCTCCACCCAGGGCAGTCAGGATCCCTTTGGATACCCGCATACCACGCAGGTCTTCCGGACTGGTTTCACGACGAACCAGGACCAGTTGAGCGGAATTGTCTTTGTTGTAGATGGCTTCAGCGTCTTCTGCACTGAAGCAGATATGACCACAGGCAGCACCCGGTCCCGCGTTAATACCCTTGGTGAGCAGGTCGCCTGCTTTGGCTGCTTTTTCTTTTTCAGCAGGGTCAAAAATCGGCTGCAGCAACTGGTTCAGGTCGTCTGCAGGAATCCGCTTTTTGGTAATAGCCTGTTCTTTGCTGACCAGGCCTTCATTGACCATATCGACGGCAATACGAACCGCGGCAAAACCGGTTCGCTTGGCATTACGAGTCTGCAGCATCCAGACTTTACCACGTTGAATGGTGAATTCGATGTCCTGCACGTCTTTGTAGTGCTGTTCCAGCTTGCGACCAATATCGTCGAGCTGTTTGTAGCCTTCGGGCAGATCGGTGCTGAGTGTCGATTCAATCTGTTTGGGTGTCCGGATACCGGCAACCACGTCTTCACCCTGGGCATTGATCAGGTAATCGCCGCAGAAACCGGGTTCGCCGGTAGAGCAGTTCCGGGTCAGGCCGACACCTGTCGCACAGTCGTCGCCGAGGTTTCCGTAAACCATGGCCTGAACGTTACAGGCGGTTCCCCAGTTGTGAGGAATGCCGTAATCGCGGCGGTAAACGGCTGCACGGTCATTGTCCCAACTGCTGAATACCGCTCCGATGGCACCCCAGATCTGCTGTTTGGGATCGGTGGGGAAGTCCTGGCCGGTCCCTTCTTTGATGAGTGCTTTGAACTCGGCAACCAGTTCTTTCAACTGTTCTGCATTCAATTCGGAATCGTACTGGACGCCGGCTTTTTCACGTTTGGCTTCCAGGGCGTGTTCGAAGGGATCTTCGTCAGCGCCTTTCATACCGAGTACCACGTCGCCGTACATCTGGACGAAGCGACGATAGCTGTCCCAGGCAAATGCTTCATTTCCGGACTGTTTGGCAAGTGCTTCCACAGTGGTATCATTCAGGCCGATGTTTAATACGGTGTCCATCATCCCGGGCATCGATTCACGAGCACCGGAACGGCAGGAAACCAGCAGAGGGTTGGTGTCACAGCCGAACTTGGCGCCCATGGCTTCTTCCACTTTGGCCAGCGCTTCTTCAACCTGTGCTTCCACACCTTCCGGGTATTCACCTTTGGTCTTGCTGTAGTGGATGCAGACTTCTGTGTTCAAGGTGAAGCCGGCAGGTACTGGAAGGCCGATATTGATCATTTCTGCCAGGTTAGCACCTTTACCACCGAGGCTGTTGCGCAATGTCGCATCGCCGTCTGCTTTTCCATCACCGAAGAAGTACACATACTTTTGACCTGACATACTTATTTCCTCTTAGTGTTAATTGATTAGGCTTTCGGTCCCTTCACGCAAAGAAACCGGCTGCTAACCAGTACATTTTCATTGTTCAGAAGCGTAATGCTTCTCGTTAAGATGAGGGATTGAATTTCAATCCCCTCTCATGCATGTATCCGGAACTCGCGGCAGTCAGCAACGAATTTGAAGACTGCTGATTGTCTTTCCAGAGAAAGACTTGTCGCTGGCGGTTGATATCCAGTTGATCCGAGTTGGTTTAAACGGTTTGAGGATTTTCTCTGGTCAGTCAATCGCCCAGTGGATGACTGGAACCCTGTACGTTCAACCATCGGTTTGCAGCATATTTACTAGGGACACTACCATTGCTCAGTCTCACCGTCAAGCGACTGGCGACTATCGAGTTAAAGGCCCTTTGAAATCGGCAGATTGCTACGAAATCCGCCGCCAGAATCTATCGGAAATTTCGCCTTTCCGGGGATCTGAGTAATTTAGCATGGAAAATTGTGTGACCTGTGATACCATGACAGACAGGTCTCGATATTTCATTTGTACATGCATTTCACGTAAGATCACAGTTAGCATTGTCTAAGTAGTGCTTTGTCAAGCTGGAAATTGAGGGTTGCGGGTGTTATTTACGTTCTCCGTTATCGCCCTCTCGTGATTTCTATCAACCTTTCGGGCCACAGCGATGATAGCGAGATTGATTCCGACAAATGGAGGTCAACCAATCCTGATTAAAAAGGATGTGACCGTAGTCGGTCGGAAGTCTGATTTATGTGATATCCAGATTGATAAAAACAGTATCTCCAAGATTCATTGCGTGATTATCAAAACGGATGGTCTGCTGTTTGTTCGAGATCTATGCAGCACAAATGGAACCCGGGTGAATGGACAGAAAATCATCCGGGGGGCATTGCTACCGGGAGACGAGCTGTCGTTAGCCTCCACGAAATTTGAGGTGGAGCTTTCGGGTGAGCCCAAAGCGGATGATCCGGAAGTCGGGTTGCATCAGCGGACAGAAATGCTGACTGCGTTCAACCTGGAGGTGCCGCGGAAAAAGGAAGCACTTGATTCCGACAGTGAAAATGGAAACGAAATCAAGCTGATCTCCGAATGATCACCCTGTTGCTTCAGCTGGCCAGTTGCAGTGTCAGCTCTTCCTCATTGAGAGAAACAATTGCGATGCCCAGTTTGTCAGCCAGGTCGGCAACTTCTTTCTGATCAATCATGATTGTCTGATTACTTTCAATCGCCAGTACCCGCCCGCCGGCTTCATGCATGGTCTGCAGTGTTTTGATCCCGACGGTGGGCACATCGAACCGCCGGTCCTGTTGTGGTTTTGCCACTTTAACGACGGTGAATCCACCCCGTTTGCACAACTGGCCTGCACGTTGGATTGCCCGGTCGGTGCCTTCAATGGCTTCGACAGCGATCACTGCTTTATCGTTAATTACAATACTTTGTCCGATATCGAGCTGCCCCATCTGTTTGGCAATATCCCAACCCATTTTGATGTCTTCCCACTGGGAATGACTGGGACGTCGTTTCGTCAGAAATCCGTGTTTCACGAGTAACTCCGGGCAATAATCTAATGCGGATTCGAAGAATAAGTTGTCACGTTCAAATTCTTTGATCACGGCGAGCAGCAGTGTGTCATCTTTGCGATCATTTCGGGCATAGCGATACCACATATGCAGGGTGCGTAAATCCGGTAATAATTTAAATATGCGAAACGGGCTGAATAAGACCGTCTTTTCAATCTTGCCTGCCATCACAATGCGATTGACGTCTTCCCGCTGGAACAGTTTGATTGCTCTTCCGATGCGTGCCAGGGGAATCCAGTGAAATGTATCACAGACGTCTGATAATTCTTCGCTGGCCATACCAAAGATTCCCAGGCAGCAGACAGAATGTCCCTGCTGACGTGCCTGTTCTGCGAACACAATGGGGAATCGGCCTGCTCCCGCCAGAAGCCCGATCTGCTGTTGAGACCCGATCTGCCGTTGAGAATTGTCAGAAATGATTGTTTGTAATTCTTTCATCAGCATTTCAAAGTTTCATTATGAAACCAGTTTTCAGGGTGAACGCCGCGGTCTGCTGGCGAATTACTGTTTCGTTTCGATTTGATTTAAATCCGCGATTTGCTGGCTCATTAGTTTGACCTGGTTTTCCAGTTCACGAAGCTGTTTGCGCATTTCCGGAACTTTGCGAATCGACATTACAATTTTGCGTTGTTCTTTTTCGGGAGCAGCAGGCGTACCGATATGGACTTCTCCCGCGGGGATGTCACGATGCACGCCGGCCCGCGCTCCCAGAGTGGCTTTGTCTCCAATATGCACATGATCGGCCACGCCAACCTGGCCGGCGCAACGTACATAGTCACCCGTCGTGATCGAACCTGCGAAGCCGACCTGTGAGGCAAAAGCGTTATGTTTTCCGATTTCGCAGTTGTGGGCAATCATCACCTGGTTATCGATTTTGGAGCCTTCACCAATGACAGTCGGGCCGATCATGCCGCGGTCAATTGTTGTGCCTGCTCCGATCTCCACATCATCTTCGATTCGCACACTACCCAGGTGGGGAATTTTGAGAAACCGACCCTGTTCGAAACGATAGCCGAATCCATCACAGCCTAATACCACAGAGGCATGAATGAGAACGCGATTGCCCAGCTTTACGTCAGGATAGAATACGGCATTGGCGTGAATGGTAACATCATCGCCAATGACACAATCCTCACCGATATAGGCTCCCGGATAGATCCGACAATTATTACCGATCCGTACACCCGGGCGAATGGTCACATGGGGATAGATTTGACAGTTCTCACCCAGTTCGACACCTTCACTGATGATCGCCTGGGGGGAGATTCCGATCTCGGGCAACTTACGTGATGGACGCAGCTTTTGAATGATTTTGATAAAAGCAGCCTGCGCATCTTCAACGGTAATCGAAGTGAAGGGGGCTTCTTCAAATGCTTTAGCAAATGATTCTTCCAGGCGTTTTTCCAGGAGCACAGCGCCGGCATTACTTGATTTCAGCCGCTTGAGGTTCAGCTCATCGCCCACAAACGTGATATCGTGAGGGCCTGCTTTCAGAACAGACTCTGCACCATGTATTTCTAGTCGCTGGTTGCCTTTTACCAGGCAATTCAGCTCTTGAGCGATCCACTCGACTGTCGTCGACATCAAGGAGTCCTTTCCGGAAGATGCACGTTTCGTTGATCGATTGTCAGGCGATGTACAGAGGGATTGAGACAGCCATCATGGCCTATCCTGCTAAGCAGTTCCCCTGATCTTTCCGATTTTTAACTGATTTCACGAATTGAACGCAAGAGCATTTTTTAAAATGGGGGATTTTCCCGATTTCGCAAGCGTTTCTTTTAGTCTCAATTGGTTCCGTGGTTGTTTATCGTGACGATCGTCAATGCTGATTCGAGTGTGTTCAGATTTACTGTTGTGGTTCCAGTCGCATTTGGATCGTGTATAATAGCTTGAGAGACGTCAGGCTTAAATGCGACGCGCTCTGGAATTCGGGAATGTCACTGGTAGCGAACAGCCGATGAATTAGTTAGGATGTGATTCTGACTTTGTAGAATCGTTTAACGGAGGAGTCGGCAGGCGTTGCAAGTTATGGCAGTCACTCCAGTTAAGTAATCAAAAATTAAAGATACATGGTATTAACGATGTCGGTACGTGGAATTCGTGGTGCAACAACGGTGACACAGGATGCTGCTGCAGAAGTCCTGTCTGCAACACGCGAGCTGCTGGAGCAGCTGCTCAAGTCAAACCGGATCGAAAACTACGAAGATATCGTCTCTGTATTTTTTACAACGACTCCTGATTTAACTTCTGCGTTTCCGGCTGAAGCCGCCCGGGAACTGGGGATGAGATCGGTTCCGTTGATCTGTGCATCTGAGATCGCTGTCAAAGGAGCGATGCCACGCTGCATCCGGGTCATGATTCACGTCAATACGGAACAGAAACAGTCAGAAGTCGTGCACGTGTATCTGAATGAAGCTCAAAAGCTGCGACCTGATGTTGCAGCCGCGCAGTAATTCCTACTGTATCTTGACCGGGGCTGTTTTGGGATCAGGGGCATCTGTGCCAATAATTGCATTGGTTGAAGTCCATTCCAGCAACTGATCAGCATCCTCTCCTTTCAGCGTGAAGGGGATGCCACGTTCTTCCAGCGTATCTGTCAGTTCATCCAGCGGGTTTTTCAAAAACTGGGGTGGTAAAACTTCTTTAAGCTGATCCCAGTGGTTCTTGACCAGATTGATGTTTTCTGGTGGTACCTGAATGAGGTGTTCCGCGCGATTCACGCGGGCAATCCACATTGCCTCGTGCAGGGTTCGATGCCGTTCTTCCAGGGAGAGTGAGGAAAACGGGCGTTTATCCAGTTGCAACTGATGGATTGCCTTGTTTCCTTTCGTAATAAGCTCGTCGAGTTTCTGGTCTGGGCGTAACTGATGGCGACTGGCTGCCAGGCCGATGGCCAGCGTAAAGCTGATGAACTGTTCTTTAGACATTTCCCTGCGCTGGAGCGCTTTTTTGAGCAGTCGATTACGAATCCCAAATTGATCGCTGATGCGCTGTACGTCCCAGAGCTGAGAGATATTGTTCTGCTCACTGTTGACCAGGTCTTCAATCGGGAGTGAGCGAATATGGCTCCAGGCCGGCGCTGGCGCATACACGGTGGGAAAAGAGGGAATCTTATCGGCGGGCATCAGCTTGATGACTTTGAGGTACCGTTTCAGTTCGGCTTCGGTCACTTTTTCATTGATCTGCTTGAGCTCAGTGTACTCCAGGGAATGCTCAGAACAACCGGAATGGTTTACAGAAATCACAACAAGCAGACAGCAGATGATTCTGCAGAGCCCGGTTGTGTTGTGTCTCAAAAAAGCCATGTCAGCCAACCTGATTTCGATTAATTTAAAAGCCCGGATTTGTACTCAGAATTACCGCAGGAACTCCCCAAACATTTGGTATGAATAAAAATAAAAGGGGAGACGCCCTTAGAGAGAATATCGACGCAGCCAAAATGTGGTGCTTAGTGCAGCGCGGAGATTTCCGAATAACCCGGTTAGAGGAGTTGTGCGGCGGGAATGGCTCGATGCCTATGCGGGCGGAAAATGAAAACCGGTAATACGACTTACGGTTGCGACACACACGACTGCTTGAGCAGTTAATGCGACAATCCAGACCGCCTGCATTTTCAGAAAGGAATCGGCCTGATTCATCTCGCGAGCCTGGTTTTCATGAATGGCCTGCCAGTAAGGGATGGTCATCAGCAGGAACCAGGGAAGAAAGATCAACCAGAGTCGCGCTGCTTCTCCCATGTTCTTTCCGGAAAACCATAACAGTACCAGTACCAGGCAACAGGAAAAGATCAATTGTTTGAGGGCAGGGGGAGATTCCTGGTCCGCAGTGAACAGTCTCCGACTGCAGATTGAACGAACAATGATCCAGGAAACAGGCAGACCGACTGCCAGGCTGATTTCAAGCGGGTTGAGCAACAGCCACTTCCAGTAGGTCCTTGCATACTCATCGTAGAAGCCGGCATGGTTTTGAAAATTAAGATACCATACACGCGGCAGATTCAGGTCGAACCCGGTGAAAAGAATCAGAATCGGTAGACAGAAACCTGCCAGACCGCTGAAAGAGATTAAGGCAAATGCTTTCCAGTTCGGGGGGATAGCGGTCGAACCCGTCAAACGAGGCAGACGTTGCAGGACTGAAAAACAGACTGCACATACTCCGACCGGCAGAAAAGCCAGGGTCAGAAACAGTCCTGCCCAGATCAGCACTCCCGCCAGAAATGCGTAAAGCAGATTATTTCGTCGGCAGGCAGTCACCCACAGATACAGAAACAGAAGTGCGATTACCGGGTAGAGCGCATCGGATTTCGGCTGGAAGATCAGAGCAGCTGGTACCAGAGGCCAGAACACAACGACCTGCCAGCTGATTGCACGCGAAGAAAATTCCCGCGCCAGTAAATACAGGGGGACCACTGTCAGTGCAGACAATGTCAGAGTTATCAGAGTTGCCAGCCACAAGACGGCTCGGTCTCGCGGTGTCAGCGGATTCGCTGAATTCGAAGTCATGCCGGCGATCACATCCGCAGCTTCCTGAAACGAGTCAGATTGGGTCTCCAGTAGAAAGGATTGCAGTCCGGGATAATTGTCACAGAGTCGAATCAGTGCCAGGTAAAACAGGGGCAGTCCGGGCGGATGAGTGCCTTCATGCAGCACATCCCCCTGTTCCATTTTTGTTTCATAATCACTGAGGAATTGGGAAGTATCCGAGATTTCAGACTGTGCCTGTGTGAAATAGCCTGAAGAACCTTTGTAATACAGCACAAATGCCGCTTTCGACAGTCCGTATTCCTCTGCAGGGCTGTCTTGCAGATGCAGAGACCAGAATACCCCGGCAAGTGTGAGACCTGTCAGCCAGACAGCCGGTTCATACCTGCGACAGTAAGGCAGTCTCGAAAGTCCTGTCAGCGCCAGCAACAGATAGACGGCGAAAAGTATTCCGGAAATGATCCAGCCGGCAATGGTTTCCGCTGCGGTAAACGGGATTCGATCCCAGTTCCACTCACTTTCCACGCCCAGTGGGAACTGAGTAAACCAGAGCAGGGCAACTGTGATCAGGCTGGTCAGCAGGAAAGGTAAAAGAGTTCGAAATCGCATTGTTCAGCCAGAATGAAAGCTGTGAGGTGGCAGTTTACAAAGCAACAGAGATAGAGAAGTGCCATGCTTACTGTTGAGGCAAGGGCTACTCATCTATAAAAATGACGATGCAGGTAATATTGTCTTTTGAACCACCTTCCTGCGCCGCTTTTACAATCTCTTCTGCTGCCTGTTGCGGGTCGTCAAACTGTCCCAGCAGCTCTTGAAGTTTTTCATCTGAGATTCCATCGGTGACACCATCCGAGCAGAGTATCATTCGATCCCGGGGTGTGGGGTCGAGATGGCGTGCCTGGGTACCGGCGCTGCCGTCTTTTGTGCCGAGGTAGCGATAGAGCACATTTTTGTAGCGGTGAGTTAAGGCTTCTTCAGCAGTGATTGTACCTGCATCGACCAGTGCCTGTGTCAGCGAATGATCGGTCGTCAACTGGTGCAGTGCGTCGTTTCGCAGCAGGTAAACCCGGCTGTCTCCCACGCCTCCGATAAAGAATTTCTCACCCACCTGAATGGCAAAGACGATTGTCGTACCCATGCTGCGGCAGTTGGGATCCAATTCGCCCAGAGCCATAATTTCAAGATTTGCATGCGCGACAGCCTGGTCGATTGACTGAGTTACTTTTTCAGCCGGGTCAGTATTAAAATCGATCAGCTCATTCAATTTCTCGGGAATGAGTTCGATAGCCAGCTGGCTGGCTTTTTCTCCGGCGCATTGTCCTCCCATACCGTCGGCGACCAGAAAATATCTGTTGAGTTCATCAACAAAGAGATTGTCCTCATTATTTTCTCGGAAATTTCCGGTAATGCTGACTGTGCCGTAGCGAATTCCAACCATTAAAAAGCCTGTATGCGCGTCGATGATAATTCAGAATGAGGCCGTAGTCTCACGCCTCCAATGCTAGACAAATGTGAAATTCCTTTTGAGGTATCATAGCATCTTTTGTCCGGGAAGGAAATTTTAATAATGTTGTATCTGCTGGATTTTTAGTCTCTTATGAGAATATTCAGGGACAAACTGTCTGGACCAGATCCCGAACTCCCAGTGTTGTGGAGCAGATAAACAGTTCCCCTGCTTCAAAACCGGCACTGGTTCCCAGGAGGCGGTTCTGGCTCTCAACCAGCCGATACA
>NZ_CAXAVM010000002.1:0-89557 GCF_963972345.1 uncultured Gimesia sp.
TAAGCGGATACGGCGAATGGGATTCGCATCAGAACCTCAAGGAAAACCACACGCGTTCCTGTAAACGTGTAGACAAACCGATCGCCGGACTCTTGAAAGATCTCAAACGTCGAGGCATGTGGGAAGACACCGTGGTCGTTTTCTGCACCGAATTCGGACGCACACCGGCTGTCGAATCACGGGGTAATACCAAAATGCCCAGTGGTCGCGACCATCATCCGCATGGCTTTACGGTCTGGTTCGCCGGGGCCGGCATCAAACAGGGTTACGTGCATGGTGCCACTGACGAACTCGGCTTTCACGCTGTGGAGTCCCCGCACTATGTCACCGACATTCATGCGACGTTGTATCATCTGCTCGGGCTCGATCCGCATCGGCTGGATATCCCTGGTCGCAAGCGACTGGAAATCGATCACGGCCATCCGATCCTGGATATTATCACCTGAGCTGAACGACCACTCAGCCGGTAAATCGTTCAATCACGTTGCGGGTGATTTTGGAAACATTCTCATCCACCAGCATGGAAGTGATCCAGCAGATCGAGCCAACTGAAAAGACCTCTCCCCCGGAAGAGGTTTTATAATGTACCATGTCAGCGCCTCCCTGATCAGGATTTGTGCCTTGCGCCAGCAACTGCACATTCGCCGGAGAACTGGGCGAAAGCTTGTCGGTTTCATGCCCTGAAGCCCCGCCGGGAATCCGCATGTGCTGGCTCTCCGTCCCGAACAGATCATCATTTTTTAAATTGGTTCCCTCAAAACACCAGTGCTGCGCATCAATCACGCGATAAGGTGCCCCCGTCATGATACCGGCGAAGGAAAACACGACGCCCAGCAGATTCGCTTCGGACTCCTGCCGTGCATGATAGCGACTTTCATACTTTGAATCTTTTTCCGGAATCGGTGGATCCATGGCGACACCACACCAGCTTGTGCAGTCGGTATTGTGATAGACAATGCGTTCGTCATCCAAAAACTCCACTTCACAGTTCAACCCGTTCCCTCCCAGATAAATCAATCGTCCGCCCGATTCAAATACCCAGGTTTTTAATCGCTCGTACATCTGCTTTGACCAGTATTCCGGGTGTGAGCTGAGGATCAAAACCTGGTATTCATTCAAGGGAAGCCGATCAGCGTGAAACTGGGTCTCGCTGTAATAGTCGTATTCCAGCCCCTGCTCTTCCATCCACCCCAGCAGCCGCCATTCGGAATGCAGCATGCCACACCCCATCCGACTGTAAATGGGATCGCGGAGCTGTTCTTCCAGATCAATGTGTAGATAGGGCTGAGGCCGTTCCAGCGATAACGGCGGATATTCCTCAACATAATAAGCGCCGAATGAAGGTTTCAGATATCTTCGTAATTCCTGTCGACTGTTCACAACGGGCGTGGGAGGGAGCCCTTCCGGATTCAGATAGTTACTGCGTCCGCCAAAATTATTATAAGCGTTCCAGGTCAAATCGCTGGCAAGGATTGCGATTTTTGATCGGGGCGTCTGGGGAGATACGACCCAGGGAAACGTAAACTGCTGACCGGATTGATTGCTGAGGTGAAACATATACAACCCGGATCGATCTGGCGCAGTAACGGCCTGCCTCTGTGTGACGGTGCGATAACCAACATGATTCCAGTCCACGCCATTCTGAGTGTAATCGCCATCGGGTGTGATCTGTAAATTCGCCAGGGGTGCGTGATCATCAAAGGTGCCGATCCGCCGGATGTACTCTTTCTCCTTGCCATACCGCCAGAGTTCCAGCTGATACTCTGAAGTAGAATGCACCCGGAATTCAGAGGCATTGCCACTCTGAACGCATCGAGGCCAGGCAAATCCGAGCAGTTTGGTGGAGAGCAATCGAAAGTGATGGATCTGCCCCTCTTCTACTTTGAGCTGTACGCGTTTAGCGCAATATTCCCGGTGCTGCAGAATGACTTCGTAATCTCCTGGAGCCAGGTCCGCGATGACAGCGCCCGAGGCAGTCGAGCGGGTAGTCATGAATTGACCTTCCGACTGAAATTCCACAGCCACATCATATAACGCGCGATAATCTTCGTCGCTGACATATCCAATTAACATCAGGTCATCCTGTGATGGTTGAAATTGTATTGCAGGAGTGTCTTACTTCTAAAAGTCTGATTCTGAGGCGATCTCAGGAAGGATGTGCCACGTATTCTCTGGCAACTTTGACTGCTAACCCGCCCCCTTCATAATAACCCATTGAAATCTCCGCGACATGCGTCAACAGGTCATAAGCCCGCCAGCGGTTCCAGCCATAGTCCGCTTCCATCCACAGAATCAATTGGGCAAATGCTTCTGCCGTCGCCCGTTCCATTGGCGTTCCACTGGAGACGGTAATGAGTTCCTGTGGTGATTCAATCCGGGGGCCGGCAATGGTTTTCTGCTTGATCAATTCAATGGTCAGCGTGGTTTGCGCTGCCATCTCCAGTCCGGTGGCGGAGAGTTCTCCCTGCCCCATTGCGGCATGCGCATCGCCCAGATACAACAGAGCACCGGGAACAAACACAGGTAGATACAGCGTGTTGCCGGCTGTCACTTCCCTGATATCCATATTGCCGCCATGCGGTCCCGCAGGCATGGTACTGGGCATGCCATAAGCGGGAGTCGTACCGATGCAGCCCAGCATCGGCTGATAAGGAATTTTGATCTCATCACTCCAGTAGACGAATCCTTCTCGAATCGGACAGACATGGGCACCATCCGGAACATCGGTTCCCAGCCACTGGCAGAGCTGTTTCGGGTTACCGGTATAAGTTGCACACTGGTCATCCCGGGACTCAATTGCTTCGATTTTGATCGCCAGGGTATCCCCCGGTTCTGCCTGATTGATGAAGATCGGCCCTGTCAGTGGATTACTCAAAGGAACCCGAGATTTATCACGACGATCGCCTGCTTTACGAATCTGCCCGGAGAGGGCATCCTCTGATTCCACCCGGATGGTTTCGCCGGATGAGATTACAATCCGAGGCTCCTGCCTGCGATCGAATTCATAGTTCAAAGGACCCAGGGAGATTTGCTGCATGTCAGATTTCCAGTATCGGATTATTTAAAACTGTGCGACTCTGCGGCAATTCAATCGAGCTGCGACTTTAACCATTCTGTTACGATCGCTTCCGGAGAGGCGGTCTGCCCGTCTGTTCTTTCAACGAGAGTCAGATCCTGCCCGCGCACGAGTTTCCTTGTCATCCGATCCGTTTCCGAATCGGAATGCCGGGCCTCGAAAACATCAGGATGAAACACCACGCAATCCCAGCCGCCCACTCCAAAGTTCAAGGAATAATTCATGGTCCACATCAGGCTGTGAATCAACTCTTCCTGGTTTTCCGCTTTTGCATTTGGCGGAATGGCCAGCAGTACCAGGTCCGGTTTACTCGGACGCACCAGTGCTTTGGCATCGGTTTCAATCTCGCGACGTGATTTTCCTGCCGTCTGCCAGTTGGTTATTTCCAGCTTCACTTCCGGTGCAACTTTTTGAAAGGCAGTTTGAATCAGTTGATCCAGCGGTGGCATGGCGATCACTTTAACTGTTTTTTTTGCTTCGACGAGTGATTTCAAGTGGGGCAAAACCTGCGCAGGCGGATCGACATCGCTCAGTGAAACCGTCTTTCCGGTAATGGCCTCTGCCATCAGTTCCGCTATTTTTTTGTGGCCCGCCATATTCGGATGAATTTCATCGCTCATCATCAATCGCCAGCTTAATGCATCCTCGTCTCGCACCGCATTCAGGAGTTGATATTGATCACACAAGGGGACCTGCATTTCCTTACAAACTTCGCGCACGACATCGCAGTATTGCTCCAGTTTTTCAACCGGTCGCCCCGAAGTGGAGATGACAGAGTTAGGCGTACACAATAACACTTCCGCTCCGGCATCCCGGCATTGTTTCACGATCGACTTGAGATTCTCCCGGTATTGTTCCAGGGGAACGCGTGTCATGTCATTCAACCCAAACATGACAGTGACCAGGTCTGGCTGATGTTTTAACACATCCTGTTCAATCCGCGCTAACGCATTGACGGTCGTGTGACCACTGATTCCTGCATTAATCATTTCCAGCTTCGCATCTGGGTAAGTTTTTTCTAAAGCGATCCCCAGCATGTCGGTATAAGCGCGTCGGCTGCCTGTGTGGTAATACACACCGGTGACACTGTCTCCAAAACAGACGATTTTCGCAGGCTCTGCCGCTTTGAGTTTTTTAACTGTTTGGGGAAAAGCAGAGTTCTGAGAAACTGCCTGGTTTGATTTGTCGAACCAGCCGGGAGGCACATCAAGCGTCCAGACTTCACTGTTGAGTGGCTGTGCATGGCCTCCCGCCAGCCAGATTTTGTCCTGAAACACAAACGCCGAATGTTCGTGGCGTGCTTTCCAGACATGATCCGATTTTAACTGCTTCCAATGTTTCCCATCCTGCGAATACCAGGCATCGTTTTTGTTGGCTGCCGGATTGTTTGACCAGCCTCCTATCACCCAGAGTCGATCACGGTAGACGACCGTAGAAAACCAGAGCCGTTCATGCCAGGGTGCCTCCGCCGTTTCCTGTTTCCAGTGCACACCATCCTCCGAACTCCAGACGTCATTCGTTGCATGATACTCCGGCGTGTAATTTCCGCCACCAAATACATAGATTTTGCCATTCAAGACAGCCGCCTGATGATAGGCCCGGGGAGACCAGCCGGCATTTGCTGTTTCCTGCTTCCACGTCTTCCCGTCTGCCGAACTCCACACATCGTTTTTCAGACTCGTCTTGTCGCCAAAATAATAATTTTCTGTTCCTCCCAGTAACCACAGCCGGTCTTTAAACACCACCAGTCCCGCAGCCAGGCGAGGCGTCCATTCCGCATGCGGTGTCACCAGATCCCACTGCTTGCCATCAACCGAAGACCAGACCTGGTTGCCTGCGGAATGTCCTTCCAGGCGACCATTGTACCAGCCCCCCATCAGCCACATTCTGTCCTTGAAGACAACTGTCATCGGCAGATCGCTGTGAAACCACGGAGCCTGTTCCGTGACCAGCTTCCAGTTCTTTCCATCCGCTGATTTCCAGACATCGCGAGGCGGTGCCTCGTAGGAATTGAACCAGCCACCAAAAATCCAGAGATGATCTTTGAAAACCAGTTCTCCCTGCGAATCACGGGGTTGCCAGCCTGCTTTTTCTGTGACCTGAACCCAATCCAGTTTCTGTTCGTCAGCCAGACTGAAATTTGTAAACAGAAATAATAAAAACAGGAACAGGCAAATCGGACGAATCATAATGGCTCCAGGTTCTGGCTTTTCAGGAGGGAGTGAGCGGTCAGAGAAATCATAAGTGCCTCAGAAAGAATCTGTTACATCTACGATACCCATCCGCTTTACCTAGTTGCAAGCGAGCGCAGCCAGCCATTATCAGATCGGGAATTAATTTCTTAATCACAATATGCCGCGCAGGTTGAGTCAGGAATCCACCTGAAGTCGAAGCAGAGGCTGCTTAAAACTGATGCCCTGATTGAGGACCGTTTTCTGTCAGCGTTAATATTTCCGGGCCATCCTCGGTCATCAGAATCGTATGTTCGAACTGGGCAGAAAGTTTGCCGTCTTTTGTACGTACCGTCCAGCCATCACTGCGATCTTCGACTGTTTTCCACGTGCCGGCATTCAGCATCGGTTCAATGGTAAAACACATCCCGGGCAATAACAGGTCACGTTCGGATCCTGTGACCGGATAATGAGGAATTCCCGGATCGGTATGGAACTCACGTCCAATCCCATGCCCCTGGTACTGGCGGACCACTCCATACCCCAGTTCGGTGGCATAATTGTAGATGGCTTCACCGATTTCAATCACGCTGGATTCGGGTCGAATCGTTCGAATGGCCAGAAAGAGAGAATCAAAGGTAACCTGCACGAGTTTACGGGCTTCTTCAGAAACCTCGCCGACCAGAAAGGTTTCGGACTGATCACCGTACCAGCCATCAACGATGCTGGTGATGTCGACATTGACGATGTCCCCTTCTTTCAGAACGGTCTCATCGGGAATCCCATGGCAGACGACTTCATTAATGCTGATGCAGCAACTCTTCGGGAAGCCCATATATCCCAGTGTTGCCGGAGTGTGACCATGTGATATCGTGTATTCATGCACGATCGTATTAATCTCGTCCGTGGTGATGCCCGGTTTGACATAAGGACGCAGATGATCCATCAGGCTGGCATTAAAGTGGGATGCGATTCTTAATCGTTCCCATTCGTATGATTTATAGATGATAGGATTTCCGGACAAAATAACCGCCTCTATGTCAGATATCAGTAATAAATGATCGGGAATGTCAGCTGTCTATAGCGAGAGTTTTCAAACTTTCATTGGAATTGGATAGGCCATCGTCATTTTAAAATATTCCATTCAATACTAAATTGACTCTATCGGCAACTCACGCCAGGACAATCAGGTTCACGGTGATTCATAGAATAAACAAATTGAAAAAGAATTCCTATGGCAGGAAAGCCTTCTAAGTTAAAGAAAAACAAGCCACTGCTGGGAAATCATCAGAAGTGCTGGATCTGGGGGAGAAACGCTGTCAGAGAAACCCTCTCAGCCGGCTTCTGGCCTGTGTATGAACTGCACCTGTCTGATCAATTATCGACACAGGAAATCGCAGAGCTTGAACAACAGGCTGCCTGTTTCACTGTTCCGGTTTTCATCACGAATGAAAAAGAACTCACTCAAAAATGCCGTGCCAGTGATCACCAGGGGATGATCGCGAAAATGGCACCGTTTCCTTATACTTCGATTGATTTTTTCAATCAACAGAAAACTGCTTCTCCCTTCTATCTGATCCTGGACCGGATTCAGGATCCGTTCAATTTCGGAGCAATCATTCGTTCGGCTGAGATCATGGGCGCTGATGCCATCGTCGCAGGGAGCCATGAGCAATGTGAAGTCACCAGCCTGGTCTGCCGCACCTCAGCGGGTGCCGTGAACCATATTCCCCTCATCCAGGTCCCCGACCTGATTTCTCTCTGTCGTGACTGGAAGAAAAACGGGATCAATATCGTAGGAACCGCCATGCAGGCTTCCGAGATGCTGACCGAATATAATTTTCAGCAACCGACGGCAGTGATCGTAGGCAACGAAGGAACCGGCATCAGCCCGGAGTTGCAGGCGGAATGCACTAACCTGGTGCGCATTCCGCAACAGGGACGGACCGAATCCCTGAATGTTGCTGTCTCTGCCAGCATTTTGCTGTACGAGGCAGGTCGCCAGCGGAGTTTCAGTTAACCGGCATCAGTCTACTCAACCTGCAGGGGTGATATCTGCGGTCCCCTCTTCAGCAGCAGCAGGTTTCGTTCCCATGAACCATTCACTCATTCTCTGAATGATCACATACATGACAGGCACCATGAACACACCAAACAGCGTAGCCGCCGTCAAACCGGCGACGACAGCAGTCCCCAGTGCCTGGCGACTGGCGGCACCGGCTCCCGAGGCAATCGCCAGTGGAATCGCGCCTAAAATCGCACTGAACGCGGTCATCAGAATCGGCCGAAAACGCAGGTGACAGGCTTCAATTGCTGCATCGGGAATGGATTTTCCCGCCTCGCGCTGCAGTTTGGCAAACTCCACAATCAGAATCGCATTTTTACTTGCCAGCGCAATCAATAACACAAAGCCCACCTGGGTATAGATATTATTATCCAGCCCCCGCAACATCGTGGCAAAGATCGCTCCAAAAATACCCAGTGGGACGGACAGAATCACCGAGAGCGGTATCGTCCAGCTTTCATACTGGGCACACAAAAACAGATACACGAATATCAAAGCCATCGCGAAAATGAACGGTGCCATGTTACCGGCTTCAATCTGCTGGTAGGCAATCCCCGTCCAGTCATAGTCGAACCCCTCAGGCAATACTTCATCCGAGAGTTGCTCCATCCGGGTAATTGCCTGCCCTGAACTGTGACCGGCTGTCGGGTTACCGGTGATGGAAGCGGTAGGATAGAGATTATAATGGTCCACCTCCTGCGGACCTGCCGAATTATTGACTTCCACCAGAGTATTCAAAGGTACCATTGTGCCTCTGATATCCCTCACTTTTAAGCGGGTAATGTCTTCAACTTTACTGCGATACTGCTGGTCAGCCTGCACCATGACCTGAAACACACGATTGAAAAGGTTAAAATCATTCACATACGTCGAGCCCAGTTCCGCCTGCAGCGTATCAAAGATCGAATCGAGGGGGATGCCCATCTTGATGGCTTTTTCACGATCGATATCCAGGTAAATCTGAGGGACAGTAGCGCTGAAATTAGTATTCAATCCAGTGACGACCGGATCCGCGTTACCACGGTCCATCAAATCGGTCACCGCCATCTGCAGAACATCCATCCCGGCAGAACTCCGATCCAAAATCTGAATCTGGAAGCCGCCAGCATTCCCCAGTCCCTGAATGGCAGGAGGAATAAACGGAAAGGAAATGGATTCCTGAATCTGCGCCAGTTCGACATGCAGTTTTTTGACCAGAGCAAATACATGCAAGTCGGGAGCCTGTCGTTTATCCCAGTTTTCCAAAGCAATAATCGTCGTAGAATAATTGGACGCATTCGAGTTGTTCAGAATCGAAAAGCCCCCCATCGTAATCACATGGGACGCGGAAGGCAGCTCGGCGGAAATCTTATTGATCCGGTTTTGCACTTCGCGGGTTCGACTCAAAGAGGCACCGTCAGGCAATTGCGTATTGATAAAAATATATCCCTGGTCCTCATCAGGCAGGAAGCCCCCTGGAACGGATACAAAACCGACCCCAGTCGCAGCAAATATGGCGACCAGTGGAATGATCATGATCAATGCGTGACGGACGAACGACTTGACCAGCTTCATATAGAGATTCTGGGAACGATCAAAGCACCAGTTAAATCCGCGGAAGAAGAATCCTCGACGTTCCTTCGTTTCACGCAACATGAAACCACACATCGCAGGGCTCAACGTCAATGCGCAAATGGAAGAGAACAGTGTCGCGATCGAAATCGTGAGAGCGAACTGACGATACAGGCGACCGGTAATCCCGGGCAGCACCATTGTAGGAACGAATACCGCCAGCAGCACCAGCGTCGTGGCGACCACCGGCCCGGTAATTTCCATCATCGCAATTTCAGTGGCTTTTTTAGGTGAACACTTTTCGGTATCCAGGATACGTGTCACGTTTTCTACCACGACGATAGCATCGTCTACTACGATGCCGATGACCAGCACAATTCCAAACAGCGAGAGCGTATTAATCGTATATCCCATCGCCAGCATCACTGCCATTGTGCCCAGCAGTGAGACTGGAATCGTGACCGCGGGGATCAATGTGGCTCTGAAATCCTGCAGAAAGACGAAGATCACAATAAACACCAGCACTAAGGCAATTACGAGTGTTTTGACGACTTCATCAATCGACGCCGTTACAAATTCGGTCGAGTCATAAGGAACGGAATAGGTCAGGTCTTTGGGAAAGTCCTTCGAGAGCCTCTCCAGTACTTTTCTCGATTGTTCAGCCACATTCAGTGCATTGGCTCCAGGCAGCTGATAGATGGCAATCAACGCCGCTGGTTTTCCATCCAGCTGTGAATACCCGGAATAACTCTGTGCTCCCAGTTCCACCCGACCAATATCTTTGATGCGCGTGATCTGGCCTTCCTGTCCAGTTTTAACAATGATGTCTGCGAATTCTTCCGGGCTGGCCAGTCGCCCCAAAGTAGTCACGGTTAACTGAAAATCCTGATCTTTTGGACTCGGCTCCTGTCCAATCTGACCAGCGGCAACCTGGACATTCTGTTGACGCAATGCATCCACTACATCAGAAGTGGTAATGTTACGCGTATCCAACTGGTTCGGGTCCAGCCAGATCCGCATACCAAAATCCAGCGCGTTCACAATTGTTACATCACTGACACCGCTGATTCGTGATAATTCGTCATTGATATTAATCGTAGCGTAATTGCTCAGGTAGAGTCCGTCAAAAGTCTCATTCGGCGAGTTGAGCGCCACCACCAGCGTCATGTTTGTCGATTTTTTCTGTGTCGTCACCCCTTCCCGCTTCACTTCTTCAGGCAGAGAAGGGTTCGCAATCGCGACCCGGTTCTGTACCAGTACGTTGGCCATATCCAGATCGGTTCCCACATCGAACGTCACTGTTAAAGTCATATTCCCCGCGCTGGTACTGCTGGAAGACATATACAGCATGTTTTCCACACCGTTGACCTGCTCTTCGATAGGAGTGGCAACAGTATCAGCCACGACCTGTGCATCTGCTCCGGGATAGGAGGCAGTGACCGCAACGGTAGGAGGTGTAATGTCAGGAAATAATTCCACCGGCAGCAGAGGCAATGCAATAGCCCCGACGATGGCAATGACAATCGAAACTACGCTGGCAAAAATCGGATGGTAGATAAAAAACCGGGAAAACATCGTCGTCCGTTTCGTTATTTTTTAGAGATCAGAAACACAACCCAGATAAAAGAAGCTTCGTCTACTGTAAATTCTTTATTTGGAGCTGGATTTCGGGTCAGGCTGAGGATCGCCGACTTTTGCGTCTGTATTAACTTGCGTCTGTTTCGCTGATCCAGAAGCATCAGGTTTATTGGTTATCGTAACGGGACGACCGGGACGTGCACGTTGCAGTCCTTCATAGATATACTTCTCACCCGGCTTGATTCCCTTCAGAATCACCCGCATGTTATCCTCCATCTGTCCAATTTCAACGGGCCGTTTCTCCACCATATTTTTCTCACCGACGACTAACAGATATTTACCTGCCAGGTCTGTGCCGATCGCCACGTCATGCACCAGCACTGCTCCCGGGATGGGATTACCGGGCACACGAACTCGCACATAGACACCGGGATACAGCAGCCTGCGAAGATTCTTGTCCTTTTCATTTTTACTGTCTGGTGCTGCTGTTTTATTCTGTTGCCCGGCGGGTTTCGATTGATCTGAATCCTGTACTACAGGCCCCGAAACTTCAGGGTTAGGTATGACGGCCCGCAACTGAATCGTTCCTGTTCCGGGATCCACCTTGTTATCCCAGAAATCCACCGTCCCTTCATGCGGGTAACCATCTTCGTTGGTCAATCCGACAAATACCTTGATGGGATTAGGCCCGCCAGGGTCTCTACCGTTTTTTAACGCATTCAGTAGAATTCGTTCGCTCACATCAAAATATACATAAATCGGATCCATGGCCACGATTGTTGTCAGCAGAGTATTCTCTCCAGAGCCGACCAGGTTGCCGGCATCAACCAGGTTACGACTGACAGAGCCGGCAATCGGTGCACTGATGCGTGTATAGCCCAGATTGATTTTTGCCTGATCGATATCTGCTTTGGCACCATCAACTGCCGCCTGGGCCCGCTCCTGATCTGCTCGCGCATCATCCACATCCTGGGGCGTGACGGCCTGTTTTTTCAAGAGAATCAGGTTACGTTCCAGAGTTGCATTTGCATCGATTAATTGAGCATTTGCTGCTTCCAGCGCCGCCTGGGCCTTATCCAGTGTAGCCTGATATTGATTGCGCTGGATCTCAAACAGTAACTGCCCCTGCTTGACTTCCTCGGAAGGTTTGAACAGGACTTTTTCCAGAATGCCATCGGCCCGCGCCCGAATGTCAACCGATGCGATTGATGCCAGGGATCCCGTGAAGTCCTGGTTAAAGATCACGGTCTTCTGGATGGGTTCCGCAACCGTCACAGCCGGAGGTTTCATCTGGGGAGGCGGAGGCGTGGAATTACAGCCGAATATGAGAATCAAGGGACACAGCAAACCGGGAATTTTCAGATCAGACAAGCATGTGGGCAATACGTTCACAGTTCTCCCTTTAAATCTCGAACAAGACCTGCATGTCTTGAAGAATCGACGAAACTTACCAGCTACCAATTCACACGGCCCGGAATTACAGGCATACTACTAATAAAAACACCTGAATTGCAATTCTCATTTCCCTGAAAAAGAGACTGGACCGTAAAGATGCCTGAATCTTCACTTTTGCCTGCGACCTGGAATGTGCCCACCGAATTCAGAGATCGCCTGGGCAAGCAGGTCGGACGCCAGCGCACCATGATCGCGGAAGGTCACGCACTCATCATTTTGCATGCACCTCCGAACCCGGATGAAATGAACCGCAAAGGTCGCTTTTTCTGGCGCGAACCAGATGGCACCTGGCATGCTTCCGAATTCAAGGGAAGCCCGGATGCACTCAACCAGCATCTGGATGAATTTCAACAGTTGCTGGAAGAGTTTGACGATAAAGTAGACGAGGCAGCGAGTTCTCTGGACTACCTGGAAGTGCTCAATCATCTGGGCCCTGTTTATCGCGCGCTCTGCCACATGACCCAGGCCCTGCAGAATGCGCGGGAAGCCATACCGAAGGATAAACTGATCATTGATTTTCGTGACAGCGCTTATCGACTGGAGCGAGCTGCAGAGCTGTTGATTGAAGATGCCAAAAATGCCTTGGATTATGTGGTCGCCAGACAGGCTGAAGAACAGGCCCGAGTTTCTGCCCGTATCGAAATGTCATCGCATCGCCTGAATCTGCTGATTGCCTATTTCTTCCCCATCGCCACGTTGAGTGCCATCTTCGGTTCGAACTTCCAGCATGGATACGAACAGTATCAAACTCCCTGGCCTTTCTGGATCATGGTCTCCATGGGCCTGGCCTTAGGATTTGTCATCCATATTTTTCTCAAACGCGGGCCACGCTAATCAACCACTCCTGTCTGATTCAAGGAGCATCAATCCTGCTGCTGATCCAGCCCGATTTGAAGCCGCATAATGTTTTTAACATCTGTTCTCTGAGCACGGGTGTCTGACACATCAGGGGCAGAAACAAATCACGGCCCCAGCCTTTCAGCCAGCCATCCGATTGAAAAAAAGGTGTCAGCCAGCGCGTGACGCGCTGATAGTATTGAATTTTACTTTGTCGCTTCGCTGCAAACCGACGGCAAGCTGGTCCAAATTCCAAACTCGTTTTCAGGCACTCCGCAAACTCCCAGACATCCTCGAGAGCCAGATTGGCCCCCTGCCCCAGATGCGGGCTGGTAGGGTGAGCCGCATCACCAAGAAAAATAATCCGATCCGCCCAGCAGGATTTCATGGAAACATCGCGATAGGTGGTAAACGTCAGCTCTTCAAAGCGATTAATCTGTGTGAGCATTTCTTCCGCCTGGGGACAGAGCTGCCTGACATCCTCTTTCCATGTTTCAATCCCCTGTTCCTGATATCGTGCAAACTGATCCGCCGTCAAACCCCAGAAGAAACTGCACTGCTGATTCCCGATAGGAAGAAGCCCCGCCAGTTTCTTTGTTCCTTCCACTGTTTGTAACAACCGATCAGTCACTGCAGTACAGGAACCCGTTTTCCAGAGTGCACCATATTCATAATCAACAGCGTGATGACGAATCCCAGAGGCTTTGCGCAACGGTGAGCGGGCACCATCTGTTGCCAGAATGCAGTCAAAGAGTTCACTTTGCTCTTGGGTATCTAATTCGAGGACCACGCCACCAGCGATGTGTCTGTAACCGGTGATTCGTGAATTCTCCCGGATTTCGACACCCACTTTTCTACTTAATTCCAGCAGTGTGCTGAACAGCAGTCCGCGATGAACTCCCAGGCCGAACAGCTGACGATGCAGCCGTTGATACTCCAGAAAAACCAGTCGACTGCCTGTATGCTTGATGGCTTCAATATAATTCAGGTGGGCAGACTGCTGTTCAATCTGATCATAAACTCCCAGTTCTTTTAACACTCTCTGACCAATGGGCTGAATCAGAATCCCTGCTCCGACCGGCCTGCATTTTTCTGCCTGCTCAAAGATTGTGACCGCATGCCCCTGCTGTGCGAGCAGAAATCCCGCAGCCGTTCCCGCGATGCCGCAGCCGGATATTGCTATTTTCATCATGTATTCTCGAGAGGGAATCTGTGATTCAGGGTAAATTGACATTACTGCCCCCTCTTATTAGCGGATCGCAGACTTTCTGAGAAGCCGAATTTTAGTGGGCAGGTGACGCTTTCTATTCCACTCATGTTTTTTTATCTTAACGGGTGCTGTGCTCATCCATGATCTGACTTTCCAGGAGTAGCAACCATGAGAATTGCCACCGGTGGCGTATTGCATGAAACCAGTACGTATTCCTCCCTGCCGACGACTCTAAACGATTTCATCAATGACCGGGGATTATTTCGCGGCCAGGAAATCATGGAAACATTCCCCGGCGCAAACGTCTGTATTGGCGGATTTATTGATGGTGCAAAAAAGCAAGGCTTCGAAATCATTCCCCTGCTCTGGACCTTTGCATTTCCCAGTGGTCTGATTGAGCGGAAAACATACGACGATCTACTGGCTGAATTTCTGGATCGGCTGAAAGCAGAGGAAGAGCAAAACGGTCCTGTCGATGGCGTGCTGCTCGATCTGCATGGTGCGATGGTCATCGATGGCATTGAAGATGGCGACGGGCATTTCATCTCCCAGGTCCGGGAATACATCGGCCCGGACCGACCGATTCTGGTCACTCCTGATATGCACGGCAATCACTCTGAACTCCGTGTGGAACAGGCAACAGCAATTTTAGGCTACGACACCTATCCACATATCGATATGAATGAACGAGGACAGGAAGCCGCTGAACTTATCGTGAAGATCATCAAGGGGGAAGTGAAACCGGTAATGACACTCCGCCAGATCCCCCTGTTCTGGAGCACTGCCTGCCAGGTGACCGCCCACATGCCCATGAAAGAAGTCATGTCTCGACCGGTTTCCCCTGGGCGGACGTCCCCGATGTCGGCCCTTCCCTGATTATCGTTGCAGACAACGACCAGGAACTCGCAGACAAAACCGCCGATGAATTCAGCTCCTGGATCTGGGAACGTCGTCGTCGCTGGTACAAGCTGCCGTTTACTGTAAATGAAGCAATCCAACAGGGAGAAGAGATCGGCAAATACCCGATCATCCTTGCCGATCATGCCGACAATACCGGTGGCGGAACAGCCGGTGACTCGACGGAGATCCTGCAGACCTTCCTTGATCAGAAACTGGACAAGGCCCTGATATTGTATATCGTCGATCCTGATGTCGTGGCTTTGGCTCACAAAGCCGGGGTGGGAGGAGAAATTGAAACCGAGGTCGGAGGAAAGTCAGATCCGATCCAGGGGCCTCCGGTAAAAATGAAAGCAGAAGTCAAAGCGCTGTCTGAAGGAAAATTCAAGTACGATGGCCCCATGTATGCAGGCCTGACGGGAAATATGGGACCATCCGCCTGGATCCAGCAGGATGGGGTTTCCGTGGTCGTGGTAACAGCCCGCGAGCAACCCTTCGGCCCCGCATTCTCCAAGACACTGGGAATCGACTGTGAATCGATGAAGTATATCTCCGTGAAATCGTCGGCTCATTTTCGGGCGAGTTTTGAACCGTTTGCCGGTTCAATCTTCAATGTGGAAGCCAAAGCCATCCACACACACGATTTCGCAAAGCTCAACCATCAGCGGAGAAATCGGGACTTTTATCCGGTCGAAATCCCTTACGAGACTGCCCCGGAAATCTAGGCTGTATCCAGTTTTTACTGCCGTGTTGCCAGACCTGCAAGCGGTTTAGCCTTTTACTTTAAACCCCAGTTGCAGCAACGTCTCACGCACCCGGTCCAGCTGTTCGCCCTGTATTTCAAGTTCATCTTCTTTCAGAGCACCGCCGGCACCGCAACGGTCTTTCAGCCGTTTCAGTAAGTCAGGCAGATCATTTCCCTCTACGGGCAAACCGCGGACGACCGTGACCCGCTTGCCCTTTTTTCGTTTTTCTATCGACAGTTTCGCCGTCTGCTGTTCCGGAGGAATACGAAACGCGGGCTCGGGGGGACAGACACACTCTGCCTCCAGCTGCTCACATTTTTCGCAGCGGGGCGGACGGTCGAAAGGAGTCCCTTCAAATAAGCGCATGAGTTACCTTTCCAGCGAGATCCGGTTATGAAACTCGCGCTTCCAGCTCTTCCCAGCGTTCCAGTAAGTATTCCAGTTCCTGTTGAATCACAGTCACGCGGGTTGTCGCTTCCGCGATCACGTCGGCCGACTGCTTGAAAAACTCAGGGGAAGCCATTTTTTCCTGAAGCTCACTCTGCTCCTGTTCCAGTCGCTCAATGCGTTGTGGAATCTCTTGCAGTTCGCGTTCTTCTTTGAAGCTCAGCTTGACTGCCTTCGGTTTCTCAACCTGTGTCTCCGACCTGACCTGCGATTCGTTCTGCTGATTCGCCGTCTGCTCGTTTTTCTGAGACTGCAGCAGGTAGTCGTCATAACCGCCCGCATATTCCTTGACCTCCCCGCCTTCTTCAAACACCAGCGTCGCGGTGACCACATTGTTTAAAAAGGCACGGTCATGGCTGACCAGCAGCAATGTTCCGGGATGATTGCAGATCAGCTCTTCCAGAAGTTCGAGGGTCTCGGCATCCAGATCGTTGGTCGGTTCGTCCAGCACCATCAGATTCGTCGGGCGTTTGAACAGTTTTGCCAGTAACAGACGATTTCGTTCCCCTCCCGACAGATAGCGGGCCGGTCGACGCGCCCGTTCGGGTGTAAACAGAAAGTCCTGCAGATAACCATAAATATTTCGGGGCTGGCCGTTAATCGTAAGTGTCTGCTGGCCTTCACCGACATTTTCAATCACTGTTTTTTCTTCTTCGATCTGTTCACGTAACTGATCGAAGTAAAGAATTTCCAGATTGGTTCCCTGTCGAATGGTTCCCGAATCAGGTTTTAAATCTCCCAGCAACAGTTTGAGAAGTGTGGTTTTGCCGGCTCCATTGCGGCCGATTATCCCGATCTTGTCTCCGCGTGAGATCAAAGTCGTCAGATTTTGAATCACCGGTTCCGAGTTATAGGAAAATGTCACATTTTTCGCTTCGATCACCAGTTGACCGGAGCGATCGGCGGTCGCCACCTGCATATTGACATTGCCAATGCGACTTTGTCGCTGACTGCGTTCGTCTCGCATTTTTTTCAATGCCCGTACACGTCCTTCATTTCGGGTACGACGCGCCTTGATTCCCTGTCGAATCCAGACTTCCTCTTCTGCCAGCTTTTTATCGAAGAGCGCATTTTGTTTTTCTTCAGCTTCCAGAAACGCTTCTTTGCGTTTGAGGAAGGTGTCGTAATCGCAGGTCCAGTCGTAGATTTTTCCGCGATCGATTTCGATGATCCGCGTCGCCAGCGCCTGGAGAAATACCCGGTCGTGGGTCACGAACACAAGTGTGCCTTCATAAGACTGCAGAAACTGCTCCAGCCACTTGATAGCTGGAATATCGAGATGGTTGGTCGGTTCATCCAGCAGCAGAATATCAGGTGACTGCACAATGGAGCGTGCCAGCAGTACGCGGCGTTTCATTCCGGAAGAAAGCGCATCGAATTTGTCATCACCATTCAGTTCCATCCGGGAAAGTATTCGCTCGACTGCCTGCTCTGCTTCCCAGTCATGTTCGAAAAACGCCGTTGCAGCCTCAGCGACAAAATCATGAATCCGGTCTGAGCAACCTGTGGGTACTTCCTGAATCAGCCGGGCAATCCGCAGGTCTTTATTGCGTTTGATCAGACCATCATCGGGATCCAGTTCCCCGGCGATCATTTTCATGAAAGTCGATTTTCCTGCTCCATTCCGCCCGAGCAGACCAATTCGTTCACCTTCGTTAATTTCCAGGCTGATTTCATCCAGCAGTGGAGGTCCACTCCACGTAAAGGAGACTTGATTAATACTCAACAGAGACATACAGCGACACTTCCGATCAGACTGCTATAAAAAAACCCGACTCAAAAAGTCGGGTATCGCGGCGACACCGGCATAGTATGTTAAACTCAACTGATTTCTGCAACAGCTGCGCGGTGATGACAGGCGTTCCCATTCAGATCTCCGTAATTATAAACGGCGGCGACCAGACAGCAGTCCCAGAACCGCACAAAACAGGGCGGCACCAATGATCGACCAGACGATGGGATAATTTCTGCCTCCCAGATTCAATGCAAATATCTCGGGAAGTCCCAGCAGCATGGCTAACTTACTGCCGAGCAGAGCACCGATAAAACCGAGTGCAATCGAAACCAGACAACCGCCACGCGTACTCCCGGCCAGCCCCCTGGCGATGCTGCCACACAGACCGGCGACGATCAGTAAAATGATGAATTCGGTCAGGTCCATTCAGTTCCTCAACGGTTTCTGTTTGCTCAGGGATGTTAATTTCAAAATCACACGGAAAGTAAATACTGCTGACAGGTATACTCTAAGTCAGAATGGACTGCCTGTCCAGACGCAGATCTCCTGTCTGAATCTCCTTCTGATTGAACTACAGCAAATCATTTCGTATTTCAGTTTGTTGATCTGAAATACTCGCTCCCGGTATGGCATTTTGTTAGCATAATACCAGACAATAGAGACCAATTAACATGACCAACCTGATTTTGTCCTGCAACAGAGAGGCCTCACCGTGCGTTCATTGCTCCGAAGCGTTTCATTTCTGATCCCCCTGCTGTTCCTGACGCCCTTCATCCAGGCGGAGGAAAAACCGTCCCCTTCTGATCCGGCGCTTGTCGCTCCTCCGGTGAATACGAACCCTGGAAAAGAATACGCGGATGACACCCGGATGTTTCAGGGAATCCCCGGTCTGTCACGCGCAGCGAACGGACGTCTATGGGCACTCTGGTACGCGGGAGGCACAGGTGAAGGTGAATTGAATTATGTCGTTCTCGTCACCAGTGGTGACGATGGCAAAACCTGGTCCGGTCCCCGACTGGTCATAGATCCCCCCGGTCCGGTCCGCGCGTATGACCCGGCCATCTGGCATGATCCCAGCGGACGCATGTGGGTCTTCTGGGCTCAATCGTATCGCTGGTGGGATGGACGCAGTGGCGTCTGGGCAATTACGACAGATGATTCCGATCAGGAAAATCCAAAATGGACAGAACCCCGTCGTCTCTGTAATGGCATCATGATGAATAAACCGACGGTTCTCTCGAATGGTGACTGGTTACTGCCGGTCGCGATCTGGAAACAGCCCGCCAAAGAATCCATCGAATACCGTTTTGATCTACCCGAAGAACGTGGCGGAAATATTTTCATTTCAAAAGATCAGGGCAAAACATTTCAGTTGCTGGGTCAAACGGACGTTCCCGAACGAACGTTTGACGAACACATGATTGTGGAGCGAAAAGACAACACGCTCTGGACACTGGTCAGAACCCGCTACGGAATCGGAGAATCCATCTCCACGGATGGGGGAAAGACTTGGTCAGACGGAGCAGCTTCTGACATCCCGCATGTGAATGCCCGGTTTTTCATCCGTCGCCTCAATTCGGGGAACCTGTTAATGATCCGGCATAACCCTGCCGACAAAAAATCCCGCCGTGATTTGACGGCGTTCCTCTCTAAAGATGATGGAAAAACCTGGCAAGGTGGTTTGCTCCTGGATGAACGGTCCGGCGTCTCCTATCCAGATGGAGTTCAAAGCGAAGACGGTACGATTTACGTCATCTATGATTTTGCACGAACCCGTGATAAGAAAATCCTGATGGCGACCTTTACGGAAGCAGATGTGCTGGCAGGCAAGCCCGTCTCAGAGGAAGCCCGTCTGCGTGTACTCGTCAATCAGGCAACGGGAACCAAAAAAGAAGAATAACTGGCTCTAAAACCAGTTGATTCAATCAGGGGAACCAAAGGATGCGGCGTTTTCTGTCCGATCTTGTCATTGTTTTCAGCCTGTTTCTGACAGCAGCCCCCGTGTATGCGGGAGAACAGAAAAATGTTCTGATTCTGTTTTCTGATAATCAGAACTGGAACGATTGTGGCTGCTATGGAAATCCCGTCGTCAAAACTCCCCACATCGACCGGTTGGCTCGTGAAGGCACCCGCTATCAGAATGCATTCGCGACGACCGCGTCTTGTGGGCCCTCGCGTGGAGTCTTCTACACGGGACTGCACGTGCATGCCAATGGTCAGTATGGGCATCCTCACGGCGATCATAATTTCCGCCTGAAGCCAAAAGTCGAAACAGTTTTTGCGCTGCTGGATCAAAACCGGTATCGCACGGGGATGATCGGGAAATATCACCTTTACCCGGAAGATACCACCATTGATTTTCAGCCCAGAGTCAGCAGCTACCAGGTCAAAGCGATGGCTGATCTGGCGACGGAGTTTCTCAATCAGAAGAGCGAAAAACCTTTTTTTCTGGTCATGGGATATCATGATCCTCACCCCACTTCACGCACCCGACCGGAATGGGGTGTGAAAGTCAAAGAATCCGGAATCTCACTCACTACCTATGATCCACGAGAGATACCCGTCCCATCTTATCTTCCAGACCGCCCCGATGTTCGCGAAGGATTAGCCGGCTATTACCAGCAGATCAGCTACCTGGATGCAGGCATCGGCCGCGTCCTGGATGCCCTGAAAGCGTCAGGCCAGGCAGAAAATACGTTGGTCATATTTACCAGCGATCATGGCTCATCTGAACCGGGCGCAATGGCCAATCATTATGATCCCGGCGTGCGGATTCCCTTCATTGTCCGTGATCCGAAACGAGCAGAGTCAGAACAGGGAGTCGTCTCTGATGCGATGGTCTCCCTGTTGGATATTACCCCAACGATCCTCGACTGGACAAACACCAAAGGCCCGAAATATAAGCTGCACGGTCGCAGCATCCTGCCTACGGTGGGAAAAAAGCAGCTACCCGGCTGGGACGAAGTTTGTCTGAGTCATGTATTTCATGAAGTCACCATGTATTATCCCATGCGGACACTGCGGACCCGTGATTATAAACTGATCTGGAACCTGGAATGGCGTTCAAAGTATCCGCTTCCCATCGATACGCTTTCACGGTCGACCTGGAAGGAAACCTTGCGGCTTCAGGAGCCCACACTTGGCCAGCGCACTGTCCAGAAATTTCTGTTTCGGGACGAAGTTGAATTATATGATCTCAAGCAGGATCCGGATGAGGTCATCAATCTTGCCTGCCAGCCGGAATACCAGGAACTGCGGAAGGAACTCTCTGACAAACTCCTGAAACACTTAAAAGAGACCGATGACTTGTGGCTCAAACAGTATACCCTGCCGATCTCCTGTGAGACCGAGTCGGACGCCACGCAGTCTGAGTACAAGCCCCTGTTCAACGGTTCCGACTTAACGGGCTGGACGCTCAAACGTGCGAATCGTAAAGGCTATCATGTCGCAGAGGGAAAACTGGTCTGTCCAGCCGATGGGGGAGGTTTCCTGTTTACCAAGAAAGAATACAGTGATTTCAGTCTGAAATTCGATTTCAAACTGACAAAGGCCGCCAATAACGGAATTGCAATCCGCTGTCCCCTGGTCGATCAGAAACCAGCCTACGCAGGGATGGAAATCCAGGTACTCGACAATAAAGGGTATCCCAAAAAACTGAAGCCGAGCCAATATCACGGTTCAGTCTACGATGTCATCCCGGCCAAACGTGACGCACTGAAACCGACAGGCGAATGGAACCAGGAAGAAATCATCTGTCGCGGATCAAAGATCACGGTGATCGTCAATGATATACCTGTCCTGCAAACTGATCTGGCTGACATCAAAGACGAACAGATACTCGCCCGCCATCCGGGACTCAGAAACCAGCGTGGTCATATTGGCCTGTTGGGGCATGGCAGCCATGTAGAGTATAAAAACATTCGCATCAGGGAATTTGCAGACTCGCATTAATATTCTCTCCGGGGGAAACTATGAGTGAGAAAACAGAAAGCCGACGTTCCTTTCTCAAACAGTCCGCAGCAGCCACGATAGCCGCCAGCCAGTTCGCCTCAGTGGCTCCCGCGAAAGCCTATCAGTCAAATGATCGTCTTCGCATTGGAATCATCGGCCCAGGGCGAAGGGGGTTCGGATCCCATGTAAAAACGCTGGTGAAACTTCGTAACCAGAAAGGGGCGAATCTCGATATTACCGGGATCAATGATGTGTATACAGTCCACCGTGATCAGGCTGTGAACTACATCAAACAGGAAACGGGACAGACACCGAAAACCTACCAGGATTATCGGGATTTACTCAACGATAAAGAGATCGACGCAGTCTGTATCGCCACTCCCGATCACTGGCACGCAAAGCAGGTGCTGGATGCATTGGAGGCCGGTAAACATGTCTATTGTGAAAAACCGATGACGCATCACATCTCAGAAGCTTTCGACGTGGTTGATGCGTGGAAAAAATCCGGGCTGGTCGTGCAGGTTGGTGTGCAGTCCACCAGTATTCCGATCTGGAATGAGGTGCGCGCCCTGGTCGACGAAGGCAAGCTCGGAAAGATTGTCCAGTTCCAGGCAGAATCGTTTCGCAATTCGCTGGGAGGCATGTCCCGGCATAATGTCATCACCAAAGAAATGACGCCTCAGTCAGTCGACTGGAAACGCTGGCTGGGTGTGGAAGAAGGCCTGGCCCCTGATTTACCTTTCGACCGGGCTACCTTTGGACAATGGCGCTGCTACTGGCCGTTCGGCTACGGGATGTATTCCGACCTGTTCGTGCATCGAGTTTCCGCTATGCTGAAAGCCACCGGATTGAAGTACCCTGGACGTGTTGTTGGTGGCGGCGGGATCTTTCTGGAATACGATGACAGGGAAGTGACAGACGTGGCTTCGATCATTGCCGACTTTCATGAAGGAGTACAGGGACTGATTTCCAGCACGATGGTTTCCAGCGCAGTTCCCATTCGGCATCTGATTCGTGGACATCACGGCACAGTGGTCTTTGATAAAAATGTGTTCGGACAGCGACAGGCTTATGAATTTATCCCCGAACGTCCACAAGTCACACTCGACAGCAAGTTAAAACAGGAAGAAGTGGTCTCAGAACGGGTCCCCGACCAGACACTGTTACACTTTGAAAACTTCCTGGCTGCTGTGAAAGCTGGAGACCCGACTCTGGTCAATAACACACCCGAACTGGGAGCGGCGGCAGTAATGGTTGTCAACCTGGCCGTCCAGAGCTACCGGGAAGGGAAAGTTTTTCAGGTCGAACGCGATACGCTTCAAATCAACAAGGGAGACTCGAGTTGGGCTGACAACTGGGAGAAGATGTCAAAATCGCACAGCAAGCCCCGGCATGTTGCAGGCTGGCACGCCGGCGACCGGGGCAGCCTGCTTGTTCCCCCTCAATATCAGAAACTGGCTGGTCCCTGGATTGATGGCAAGCCGCCCGAAAATACCTGACAGGATGTGCTGCTACTGTTCCAGGAACTCATACAGTTCCATCCAGCGGATTTCCAGTTCTCCGATCTCTTCGACCAGAGGCTGCATCTCGTCATGAAGTTCCTGTGCCTGTTCCGGGCTCGTGGCTTTCAGAAACCGGCCGTTAATCTCGTTTCGCTTCTCATCGAGCTGGGCAATTTTGCGTTCAATGGCGGAAAGCTCTTTCCGCGCATTTTTGATTTTGCCGCCTAACCCTTTTTCGCGGGGGGCTGCATTATTTTCTTCCTGTTTGGCAATGGAAGCCTGATTCTGTTCGCGATGCCCTTCTGCCACTTCTTTTTTCACCCGGTAAAGATAGGCATCATAATCGCCTTCATACGTTTTCACCGTGCTGTTGACCACTTCGATGACATCGGTAGCGACTTTACTCATAAAGTGGCGATCGTGGCTGGTGAAAATCACTGTCCCCTGAAACTTCACCAGTGCATTTCCTAAGGCTTCCACTGTCTCGACATCGAGATGGTTACCAGGTTCGTCCAGAATCAGTATGGAATAATTGCCCAGTAGAATTCCCGCCAGGCACAAACGTGCCCGTTCCCCCCCACTGAGGACTTTGATAGGTTTATCCAGCGCCTGTTCCTTGAACAGGAAACTGCCTGCGACCGCCAGAATCTGCTGATTGGTCGTCCCGGGAGCCGACTCCAGTTCCAGGTAGTCGCGAATGGTCTGCTCTGGTGGCAATGACGTATAGACGTGTTGGGCATAACAGGCGACGTTACAGTGATATCCCCATTTTAAATTTCCATCCAGAGGTTTAAGGGATCCGGTGATGGTACGCAGGAAGGTCGTTTTCCCCTGTCCGTTATCACCGACGATCGCTGCCCGGGCACCGTGCTCAATTTCCAGGGTAATATTGTCTGCCACGCGGTTTTTAGGATAACCGATCGCCAGGTCATCACAGCTTAAAGCAATTCCCTGCCGCTTCTCCGTTTGAGGGATGATAATGTTGACTGTCGATTCAGCCCCTTCAATCTCTGTCAAAGTCAGCCGCGCCAGCTGTTTTTCCTTACTTCGCGCCTGAGAGGCTGTATTGGCGCCTGCTTTATTCTTGGCAATGAAGGTTTCCAGCTGCCGCCGTTTTGCCAGTACCGTTGCATTGGTGCGCTCATCACGCTCTTTCAGAATTTCCTGATTTTCGAGGTACTGATCCACATTCCCATTAAACAGGGTCAGTTTCCCGCGTTTAAGTTCCAGCGTCTGGTTACAGATTGCATTGAGGAACGTACGATCGTGTGAAACAACCAGAACCGCACCACGGTAATCTTTCAAAAAATCTTCCAGCAGCAGCTGGGTTCGCAGGTCCAGGAAGTTGGTCGGTTCGTCCAGCATCAGAAAATTCGGGTCATGCAGTAATAATGCCGCCAGTTTCACACGGGTCTGCCAGCCACCGGAGAGTTCTTTCACCGGACCATTCAGAAATCGGCCCTTTAATTCAAACTGACCAGCAACCGCACCACACTGCCAGTCGGGCTGTCCACTGTCGCGCATCAGAAAATCCAGGGCGCTTTCACCCGCCTGAAAGGGATCATGCTGCCTGAGGTAGCCCACCCGCAGATTGGGGTGACGGACAATTTGTCCACTGTCGACCGATTCCTCTTCCAGCAGGATCCGCAGTAATGTGGATTTCCCGGCACCGTTTCGGCCGATGAAACCGATTTTTTGTTCATCCGCGAGTGCAATCGATGCTTCTTTCAGAAGCTCCTGAGCACCGTAACTTTTTGTCACATTTGATATTTCAATCAGGGTCGCCATCACTCTTCTCAATAATTGAACCGAAAACCTCAAGGCTAAGCGTATACACGAGGACAGAGAAGATAACGGGAAGGCGCAAGCAATTCAATTGATCATCCGTGCCGGCGTCAGGGCTGCGGTTTCCTCACCTTCGCTCCGATGATTGAATCGTGCCGATTATCCCAGTTTTTCCAGCCGGGAATGAAAACGAAACAGCTATTTCCCGACACCTGACATCCGTTTCTGAACTATCGTTTTAAAAATGCATCAATATGAAATCTGGGATTTTTCAAGGGTTCTGTCCGGAAATGACCCGAATTTTGGACTTCGAACGTATCTGCATTATTGATTATCTATGGCGAATGAAGCGTATTCTGATCCTGCTCCCGTCCCACAAGCCGTTACAGCACCTGTAACAGCCCGGGAGCAAACTGCGCGCAAAAAAAATGCAGCCCCCAGGCGACGACAACCCGTACCGCTATCGATTATGGGTGGTTCGACGGCCCCGCAAAATGCTTATATCCTGTTTCTGCTGGTGAATATCACCCTGTTTCTGAGACCAGCTGAACTGATTCCGGCTTTGGCGAATCTACCTATCTACGAAGTTTTGATCCTGTCATCATTTTTCTTATCCCTCGATCAAATCAAGCGAACAGTCAAACTTCCGATGTTAAAACGGCAGCCGATCACGTTGTGTGTCATCGGAGTGCTGGTCGCCGTTGCCCTGTCACATGCATCGCATATGTATTTCTATGGCATCCGCACATCGACTGTCATGTTCCTGAAAACGCTGATGTATTTTCTGTTGCTGGTCAGCATCATCGACTCGCCGCAGCGTTTAAAAGGTCTTTTAAAAACGATCGCCATTTCCTCCTCGGTCATGATCCTGCTGTGTGTAATTGACTACGCGGGTATTATCGATTTCGAATTTATCAAACACGTCAGTGACCGCGATGGCGTTTCCGATGCGGGAGAAGTGATCCGTGTGTTCCGCATGCGAGGAACGGGAATTTTCCAGGATCCCAATGACCTGTCCGTATTGATTGTGACAACGGGGGTACTCTGCTGGTACTTTTTCAATGATCCGGCGGCCAGCCCACTCCGTTTTCTATGGATCATCAGTATGATCATCCTGGGAATCGGCCTGATCTATACCCGTTCCCGCGGTGGACTGTTGACCCTGGGAATCGCTGGCATGGTTTTTGTTTTACCCAGGTATGGTAAAAAAGCAGCGATTGCCTGTGCTGTCGTTGGGATGGCCGGAGTGACTGTGCTGGCTGGTCGCCAGGGAAACATCGACCTGAATTCCGGAACCGGACACGACCGCATTCTGCTGTGGAGAGAAGGCCTGACGGCTCTCAAGTCTCCCGACCTGCTGTTTGGAATTGGCGAAGGCCAGTATTCCGATCTGGCAGGATTAGCGGCGCACAATTCTTTCGTGCATGCTTTTACCGAACTGGGGCTGTTTGGTGGTACTTTTTTTATCGGCTGCTTTTTCTTTGCCGCCCTGGGGTTATATCGCCTGGCGCAATTTCAGAGCAGGAATCAGGGCAGACCCATTTTCCGCAGCCGCGAACTGGAACGCCTTTTACCCTACGTCGCAGCGATCCTGGCCGCCTGGTGTGGCGGGATGATGTCGTTATCCCGCTGCTATGTGGTTCCCACTTACATGGTGGTTGGAGTTTGCGCGTCCTATCTGAATCTGGCAGGAGCCAGTCTGGCCAGACCGACTCCCCTGGTCTACTGGAATAAACAGCATGTGATTTATCTGATCGGAGTGAGCATGGGAATGTTCATTGCGTTCCTGATTTTTGTACGAATTTTTGCCCATTAATATGAAATGCAGTGGTCACACACTGAAAATAACACGATGAATCAACGTCGATCAATCAAAATGAATTTGTGTGCGACATGGCTCAATCATGGAGTGAGCCTCGTGATCGGCGTATTCCTGATGCCATACGTCCTGCATATCCTCGGCGATGCGCAGTATGGCAGTTGGATCTTCATTAATGCCATCGCCGGATATTCCGGGTTGCTCTACCTGGGATTTGGCCAGACCATCAGTCGTTACGTGGCTCATTATCACGCGAAACAGGACTGGGATCGGCTCAACCATGTTTCCAATGTGATATTTGTAATTTACCTGGGAATGGGAAGTCTGGCATTAGTGACGGCAGGCATCATCGCCTGGCTGGCTCCCCACATCAGCGACTGGGGCGCGATCTCCTTATTTGAAATCAGGCTGGTCATTCTGATTCTCGGACTGAATGTATTTTTCGGCATGGCAGGCAGCGTGTTTGGCGGCATACTGATGGGCATTCAGCGGTTTGATATAGAGCGCGGCATCAACCTGACCGGTGCTCTGCTGCGACTGGTGCTGACGCTAATGTTCCTGAAAGCGGAATGGGGGCTGCTGACGATTGCCCTGATTTTCTTTACCATCACACTCGTTGAAAATATCGGTCAATGTTATTTTGCGTTTCGCCAGGTGAAAACGTTTCGGATCGGACGCAAATACCTGGATTGGCGCATCCTCAAAGAATGTGGTTCATTCAGTGGTTTCGCATTTATAGATGCCATTGCCTGGACTTTGATCGAAGCCACCGATTCGATCCTGATCGGGATCTTTTTCAGCCCGGCCATGATCGTTCCCTACTATATCGCATTGCGACTCACACAATTTATTAATATGCCGATTGCACAAATCGGAAAAGTCTTTATGCCCCGGGCTGGTGAACTGCACGCCAACGACGAACACCGGGCATTGCAGAAGCTGGTATTGAATGGGGTCTCGCTCTCTTTTCTGCTTGTTACCGGATTCTTTATCGGTGTCTGCTTCTTTGGTACCACCCTGATCAATACCTGGATCGGACCGGGTTACCCGGAAAGTCATATTATTCTGATGATTCTGCTGGGTGCCCGCATCATCGCATTACCGGTCTCAACCTTCCGCTCCGTGCTGTACGGGATGGGGCATGTCAAAGTGCCTTCGTTGATTTATATCTGTGAAGCCATCACCAACCTGATCCTCTCACTGATCCTGATTCAGTCACTGGGCCTGATCGGTGTAGCACTGGGAACGGCAATTCCCATTTTCATCGCCGAGCTGGGAATCATCCTGCCTTACGCGATGAAAAAACTGAATATCTCGGCTGGTCAACTGCTGCGAACGGCCATTGCGCCAACTTTAGCACCACTCCTGGTATTGCTGGGTTATTCCTACTACTTACCACAGTTTTTTGAAATTCGAAACTCATGGGCCATCCTGGCAGGAGTTGCCGCCGGAGGGGGTGTCTTTCTGCTGGGAACCTGGCTGATTATTGAAAAAGGAGCATTACTGCTGCATCGGTCTGTTCCTGAATCGATCAATTCTTAGTTCTTTAAAATATTCATGATGAGCATTACTATGACTACGATTAACTGTCTCGATCAACAGCGTACACAGAATTCGGAAAACCAATCTGGATCTGATGTTTTGGAACCACTCTCACTGCATGTGCGTGAGAAAGACCAGACGCAGGACTGCCTGCAGATCTGGCGAACGCTGGAAGCACAACTGGACGCTGTTCCGCTGATGTGTTCCGCGGTCTGGACTTCAACCTGGATCGAACATTTTGGCGACTTATTACCCTATTCGTTTGTCGTTGCCTCTCGGAACAATGCGCCTTGTGGTATCTGCCTGCTGACACAGGGGGTAGAACAGTTTGATGGTCCGCTGCCTGTTAACACCCTGCACCTGGGAACTGCCGGTGAACCAGCGACAGACAGCGTCTGTGTGGAATACAACTCGCTGTTGATTCCCCCCGCCGATCAGCCCGCATTCATGCAGGCACTGCTCGAACTGCTTGCTGATAACCCGACATGGGATTCCCTGTATTTTGATGGTTTTGCCAGCGCCGAGCTCGAAGAATGGAATCTCTCTCTGCCAGATACATCGGTTCGAAAAATTGAGAGTCGCTATTTCGATCTGAAGCTGATTCGCGAAGAAGAGCGCGAAGTGATTTCCGGTTTCGGCTATTCCACCCGGAAAAATCTACGTAAGAACATGAAAACCTATGGAAATCTGACAACCGAATGGGCGGAATCCATTGAACAGGCAGAATCCATCTTTGCAGATCTGGTCAGTTTACATCAGACCCGCTGGGAGAAAGAAGGAGAACCCGGATCCTATGCCAGCCAGCGATTTACAAATTTTCATAAAGCGTTGATCCGTAAACTGATTCCCACCGGCCAGATGGGACTGTTTCGCGTCAAGATCGAAAACGAAGTGATTGGTTGTGTCCAGGTCCTGATCGACCGGAATCGTGTGCTCTGCTACCAGGGTGGTTCTGCCGAATATTGCGGCAAACTCAGTCCGGGCGTGATCACGGATTACCTGTGTATCGAAGAATGCTTCCAGCGTGGATTTGACGCTTACGACTTTCTCGCCGGCAACAGTCATCATAAACAGAAAATGAGTACGCATCACAGCTACCTGACCTGGGCTCAAATACAGCGTCCACGCTGGAAGTTTACCGCTCTGAATGCATTACGAAAAATCAAACAGACCATGAACCTGATCCGCAAAGCAGATCAGGAATAATTCGACCCACTGGAAATCTCACAATGAGCACAATCGAAGTTACGAAAACCATAGAGGCTGCGAACCAGAATCCACCTGCCGGGAAACGGCTGCGCGTCTGTCACTTGAGCCTGACGCTCTGCACAGGAGGTCTGGAACGCCTGTTGGTCGATTTCGCCCGCTTTCATGACCGTCAACGATTCGAACTGGAGTTTATCGTACTGGGAGAGACTGGCGCTCCGGCGGAAGAAATTCAACAGATGGGATGTCCGGTGATCCAGTTTCCACTGACCGCGCGGGGAAAACTCGCAAAGATCAGACAGTTGTCTGATTTCCTGAACCAGAGGGACTACGATCTGCTGCATACGCACAATGCCTATCCTCATTTTTATGGCAGCCTGGCCGCTTACCGGTCGCGTATCCCCGTGACTGTTCAATCGCGTCATGGCAGACGATTTGGAGAGACACTCAGTGAACGCATGCAGTTCTCTATCGCCAGCCGCTTTTCTGACCGCGTGGTTCCCGTTTCGGATGATACCGGTCTGCGCTGTAAAAAAATCGGCTGGCTGGATGACAGCAAAGTAACTCGCATCTGGAATGGGATCGATGTCGACCGGTTTGTCTTTACCGGCCCTGCTGACAAACTGACGGCAATCACCGTTTCTCGACTTTCACCTGAAAAAGATCTGGGCACCATGCTTCATGCTGTAAAACAGGTCTTACAGCAGATTCCACAGTTTCGTCTGCTCATCGTCGGAGACGGACCGGAACGAGAAAGGCTCGAACAGATTGCCGCCGAACTGCACCTGACAACCCATGTCGAATTTCTGGGGGAACGCAATGACATTCCCCAATTACTCAGCCAGGCCGGCTTTTATGTTTCCTCATCACTGACAGAAGGCATTTCACTCACACTACTGGAAGCCATGTCAGTCGGTCTGCCTGTCGTTGCAACACAGGTTGGCGGAAACCCGGAAATTGTACAACAGCCGGAAACCGGGGCGCTGGTTCCCTCTGCAAACCCTGCCCTCCTGGCATCGGCCCTGGTCCAGATGTGCCAGAATCAAAGTCAGTGGACAGAGATCGGCAGGCGGGCACGCCAGCGCGTTGAACAATATTTTAACATCCGCACCATGATCAAAGATTACGAAAAACTGTATCTCGATATTTTAAACACTTCTGTAAAAGGTTAATCGCCATGCAACCTGATTTGATTGACAAACAACAGAAAGCCAGCAAGGCAAGTGAAGCAGATCTGAATCCCACGGGCTTTGAATCGCTGCAGATTCGCATTTATCCTCTGACTCCCGACCAGTTCACAGCAGTCTCTGAACACTACCAGAACTGGAAGGAACTGTTTCAGAACGATCCCCATTCCGATCTTGAACAGCACCCCGATCACGTCCTGCGCATTGCTCCCCTGCTGCAGAGGAGTCAGCCCTCGATAAATGGCCACCTGATCTTGTGCCGACAGGGAAACAAACCTGTTGCCGCAGGAATTCTTCTCCCGAAATCCATCAGTACTAAAGTACTGCGGGGCTTCGGTCCGGCCAGACAAATACACGGATACTTTCTGTATGGTAAACGATTTCTGATTGCAGAAGACTATCAGCACGATCATGCCTTTCAGAAATTTCTCCTGGAAGCGACTCTCTCATTCTGTGGTCAAACCGCAGGCAGGTATCTGCTGTTAGAAGATATTCTGATTGATGAACCACTCAATCAATCACTGTTTCAACTGTCCCCTCATTGCTTGAGTTATTCCCATACCGGTTTTCAATCACGGTGCCTGATTCAGTTTCCGGAAAACCCGGAAGATTACTGGAACCAGTTTCGTTCCAAATCGCGGCGAAAGCATCGCAAATTAATACGAGACAACTCAAATCTGAAACTGGTCCGCATCACGCGCCCCGACCAGGTCGCTGATTTCCTTGATGCGGCACACCGGATCTCCAGGAACACCTGGCAGACCCAGCGTCTGGGACTGCGAGTAAAAAACAGTGACAAAGAACTCGAAGAACTGATGTTTTTTGCGTTAAATGACTCCTTACGTTCCTACCTGCTGATGGATCAGGACCAGCCGGTTGCGTTCAAAATTGGCAGTCAGCACCGAGGAATATATCATGATCTGGAATTTGGATTTGATCTGGATTATGCCAGAGTTTCCCCCGGAGAAACTTTACTGCTGCTGATTCTGGAAGATCTGATCTCTTTCGACACTCCCCGTACATTTGATTTTGGAACCGGGGATGCGGAATACAAGCAACGATACTGTTCCGAAACAACCCGGAGTCGATCCGTATTGCTGATCCCTGCGTCCTTGCGGAATAAAAGTCTGCTCAATTATCTGAAGCTTTCCTGCTGGATTGACCGGGTTTCAAGAAATGCCCTGAAAACTTCCGGTATTTATACTGCAGTACGTCAACTGGTGCGTTATCGAAAACTGGGCAGTCGTTAGTAAATGAGCAACTACGAATTTATCTACTGAAGTCAGGCCTGCCATGAAAATTTTATTTCTTTCCAACGTGTTTCCAAACCCGTTACAGCACGGGAAAGGTACGTTCAACAGATCCATGATTGAATCGCTTTCCCAGGTGCATCGGGTGCATGTCATCACACCGGTCCCCTGGATTGAAGAATTCTCGCATCTCCTCAAACACAGAGCAGCAATCAATCGCGCGTGGACCTCCGTTGAAAACAGAGAACAGCTCACGGTGGAGTACCCGCGGTTCTACTACCCGCCGAAAATCCTGCATCAGCATTATGGACAGTTTTTGTCATGGTCACTGCACCGGAGCCTGCAGCGCACCATCTCCCGTTTTCAACCGGATATTATCCTGTCTTACTGGTTACATCCGGATGGTGAAGTGGCCGTCAAAGCAGCCCGTGAACATGGGATTCCTGTCGTCGTCATGACCGGAGGCAGTGATGTGCTGCTGCTCACACAAAACCGGAGCAGGAAACGTGCCATTCAAAATGTGCTACAGCAGGCCGATGGCGTGATTACTGTCAGCAATGACATCAGAAATGCTGTGAAACAGCTGCAGGTGCACCCTGAGAAAATTCATACTGTCTACCGTGGCGTCGATCGGGAACTGTTCAGTCCCGGCGATCAGCGTGCCGCCCGGGAACGTCTGGGGCTTCCGGTAGACCGAAAAATCATTGTCAGTGTGGGGCGTCTGGAACCTGTTAAAGGGCACACTGTACTCCTGCAGGCCTGTGAGAAAATAAGTAAAGTGGGCACGCATTTTACGTGCTATGTTTTAGGTAACGGTTCTCTGGAATCATCATTGTTACAAATGATCGAACAAAAAGGACTGGGAGAATTCTTCCAGTTAAAAGGATCACAACAGCAACACCGACTGGTGGACTGGTATCGTGCAGCGGATGTCATCGCAGTACCCAGCCTTTCAGAAGGGATACCCAATGTTCTGCTGGAAGCAATTTCCTGCGGCAAACCGTTTGTGGCCAGTCATGTGGGTGGAATTCCCGAAATTGCAGACTTGAACTGTGATCGACTGGTAACGGCTGACAATTCAAACGAACTGGCTGTGGCACTCACGGAAATATTAGAAGCAAATACTCCTTGTGAACAACGGAGTTTTGAACCAATGTCATGGAATGAGTCGTCACTGCAGATCAGTCAGATTCTATCAGACTGCAGTACCCATTACACAGCGGGCTTGACCGGACAACAGAAAACACGATCGTCTTACCAGAGTAAAGACAACAAAACAAAACAGCAGATTTGAAAACAGCCGCCATGAATATCATTCGTCAATTCGTCAAGAACACGATACCCGCAGTGATTCCACGGAGACTGTATGTAGTTCATGGCGCTGGCGATCACGGGGATTTATCTACCGCAAGTAAATGCTGTCATTCTGAGCATCGACAACTCATCAACATTGCCTTGACTTTCGATGATGGCCCCCACCCCGAACACACGCCCCAACTGCTTGACGCCCTGCAGCGATATCAGCAACAGGCCACGTTTTTTGTCATCGGTGAAAAGGCACGGCTATATCCTCAACTGGTTGAACGTATTGTTCGGGAAGGCCATGAACTCGGTAACCATACGTTGACACATTCCGAACCGGCCCGGACAAGCACACATGACTTTCTTACTGAAATCCAGCAGACCGATCAAATCCTGGAGCAGATTACCGGCAGGAAAACAAACCTGGTTCGCCCGCCGAAAGGCAAACTGAATTTCGGTAAACTGCTGGGACTCTGGCGACAACGACGCACTGTCGTCCTCTGGGATACCGATCCCCGCGATTATCTGATGCACGACAATTCGGAAATGACGGACTGGTGTCAGAACTATCAGCCCGCCAGGGGAAATTTCTGCCTGCTGCATGACAATCACCCCTATGCAATCGAAGCGGTCCGCCTGCTCTCAGAAGCACAGCACACCCGCATCCAGTCTCATCCAGTCAGCTACTGGATTGATAATAAAACACAGCACTCCACGCGAACACCACAGGCCTGCGCCTGAGATTGAATATTGAAGGAACACCGACACCATGTCCACCATTATCACACGGCCGACCGGTACTTCTGATCCCCGGGAAAATCTATTACCGGAAGGAGCACGGAAACGTCTGCTGCTGGTCAGCTATCACTTCCCGCCTGTAGGTGGCGCTGGCGTACAGCGTCCTGTAAAATTCGTCAAATATCTGCGCAAATTCGGCTGGGATGTCAGTGTGCTGATGGCCGCCAATCCCTCGGTCCCTGTTTTTGACAACAGCCTGCTGATCGATATTCCGGAAGAGACGAATCTGGTCAAAGCCCGTACCTGGGAACCGGATTACTCTCTCAAAAAGAATATGGCCAGCAAAAACCAGAATCATCAATCCGCCAGCCTGCTGTCGCCTCTCAAATCAGCCTGCCGTAAAATCGCCAGGTCGGGTGCCGGGCTGTTACTCCAGCCTGATGCACAAATCCTCTGGTATCCCAATGCACTGAAAGCAGGCAGAAAACTGCTGAAAGAAATGCAGCACGATGCCATTCTGGCGACCGCGCCCCCCTACTCCAATCTGATTCTTGCCAGCAAACTGAAACGGATCTCGGGGCTGCCGCTCATTGTGGATTTCAGAGACGAATGGGACCTGAGCAGCAAGTATCTGGAAAATCATCAGCAGGACAGGGTTTCGCATCTGATCCAGTCCCGATTGCAGAAATCGGTCATGAAACACGCTGATGCCATCGTTGCGACCACCAAGGCCAGCACACAACGACTTCTCGACCGCGCACATCAGTCCGGTACAGATGCCATCGGCAAATGCATCTACAACGGCTTCGATATGGATGATTTTGATCATCTGGATGAACCTCTAAAAAAACATCCCTGTACAGCGCAGAAACGTTTTCGCATTGTCTACACCGGCACACTCTGGAATCTGACTACCGTCGAGCCACTGATTCACGCGCTGGAAGCCGTTCATCGTTCACAGCCTGAGATTCTGAAAAATCTGGAACTGCAGTTCATTGGCAGAAAAACCCCGGAACAACTGGCGCTACTGGAACGGATCAAACAGACGGCCTGCACCCTGGTCTCGGAAGAATACTGTGCCCATCACGAAGCATTGAAAAAGATGTCACATGCCGACGCCCTCTGCCTGCTGCTCAGTGATGTCGAAGGAGCCGACCGGGTCGCGCCGGCTAAACTGTTTGAATATCTGGCCATCAAACGGGAAATCCTGTCAATCACTCCTGCAGGTGAGACGGCTGATATCCTCGGCAGTTTCTGGCCTGCTTCCAATTTTCGGGCAGACAATGTTTCCGGAATTGCTGACTGGCTCACAGAGCGACTGACAGAGACGCATGACGCCTCTATTTCTCAGCCGGAACAGATTAATCAGTTCAAGCGGGAATACCAGGCAGGGCAACTGGCAGACCTGTTGAACCAGCTGGTGAACAGCAGCGTCTGATCAAAACGATGAATCCCCTCTATATCAGTGAAAACGAAGTGAGCAGACTATGAAGTTCTGGGAAGACCTGAAAGCAAAATCAGAATGGTGTTACGGAAACATCACCTATCGCAGCCTGCTTAAAACCTGCCTGACGGATGGTACGATGGCGATGCTGTGGTACCGGCTGATGCAGTGGTCTGATTCATGGAAGCTGTTCCCGCTTTCCATGATTTTCAATAAATGCAATGCCATTTTCTGCCAGTGCATTATTGGTCGAGGTGCCAGTTTTGGAAGACGATTTGTGATCATCCACAGCCAGGGAATCGTGATTAATGGTTCTGTGAAAGCGGGGGATGATATCAAACTCGAACACCAGGTCACCATCGGCGCTGAACGCAACATCTCCCCCGAACTCGGCTCTGACATCTTTATCGGTGCAGGAGCCAGAATCATTGGTGGAATCCAGCTGGGATCGCATTCCAAAGTCGGCGCGAATGCTGTTGTCGTTAAAAACGTCGATTCATACACAACCGTCGGCGGTATCCCGGCGCGGGTAATTAAAATTCATCATGAAAATCAGCCGGTCCAACAGATTGAAGTGAACCAGGCTGAACTCCCTTATAAGCAATTTCAGAAAGGATCACCCCTATGAGCCCTCTTCTGATCGAGAGCCTGTTCTGGACCACCCTGTTTCTGATCGGTTTTTCCTACATCGGTTACCCACTGGTAATCTGGATGCTGGCACGAAATAAATCCAGACAACTGAACTCGAAAGAACAGGAACCCGTTGACGCCGGTTCTCTGCCCCGGGTTTCAATCATCATCGCCGCGTATCGTGAAGAAGCAGTGATACTCGAACGCCTTAACAATCTTGCCAGACTCGATTATCCCTCTTCCAAACTGGAAATCCTGATCGGCTGTGATGGCAATGAAGATCTGACAGGAGAGCTTGTCAGCGCTTATGGCAATGATCAGATTCGGCTGATTCAGTTCGAACAACGTCGCGGTAAAGCATCTGTGCTGAATGATTGTGTTCCCCAGGCTTCAGGAGAGATTCTTGTTTTTTCTGACGCAAACACCAACATGGATCCCCAGTGCCTCAAACAGATGGTGCGGCATTTTCAGGAAGAATCAACTGGCTGCGTCTGCGGGCAGCTCGTTCTGGAAGATTCAGAGACCGGAAAAAATGTGGACGGCCTGTACTGGAAATACGAAAATTTCCTCAAGCATTGCGAGACCCGTCTCGGAGCAGTCCTCGGCGTGAATGGTGCTCTCTATGCATTAAAAAAATCACTCTACCAGCCAATTCCAGCCGATACCATCATTGACGATTTCCTGATCGGCATGCGGGTTCATCTCGCAGGACAACGTCTCATCCACGATGAAACCGCGTTCGCCGTGGAAGAATCTGCCACTTCTGTTCAAGCCGAATTTAAACGCCGTATCCGTATTGGCACCGGTGCCTTCCAGAGCCTGAAACATCTGAAGGGACTCTTGCATCCCCGTTACGGTACGATTTCTTTTGCGTTCTGGTCTCACAAACTGTTGCGCTGGTTTTGTCCGGTCTTTATGGCCCTGGCATTTTTGTGTAACCTGTTTTTATTAAATCAACCGCTGTACCAGGCAACACTGTCGCTGCAGATCCTGTTTTATGCTTCTGCTTTCATTGGTATGAAGCTGGATGGCAGCAGTCGCCTGTTAAAACTCTGCCGCGTCCCAGGGATGTTCGTGCAGATGAATCTGGCATTAGGGATTGGCCTGTTTCGCTTTCTTTTTACCAGGCAAAGTGGCATCTGGGAACGTACCGAACGCAGCCAACCTGCTGCAGTTCCAGTAAACGATCAGGAAATCCCGGAAGCAGAGCCCATTGTCAGCGATGCTGAAACAATGCCCGCTGATACTATTCCCTTTATCAAAAGCTGAACCATCATGTCCCCGTTATCAGTAATCTATGTTTCGATTTGTATTTCCCTGCTGCTCGTCCTGGCGGCTGCGGTCTGGTGTGCCATCCGGGCCCGGAACATGCAGTACTGGCTTCCAGCGTATCTGTCTGCCAAACGACGAGACCCGAAAGTCTCGTTCAGCCCGGAACAACCCCGGCATATTTTCATAGCGGTCTGTGACCACTTTGAACCGGAATGGGGAAACCCGACCAAAGCGGAGGCCATCGCCCGCGTTGATCGCTGGTGTGAAGAATATCCGTCTCGTTTTTCCCAGTTCAGTGATTCACGGGGACAGGTGCCACAACATACCTTCTTCTATCCACAGGACCAGTATGCGCCGGAGTATCTGAACCGGCTGGCTTCGCTGTGTAAACAGGGATACGGAGATGTGGAGATCCACCTGCATCATGATCACGATTCTGCAGAGGGGCTGAGGCAGAAAATGAACGAGTTTCGCGAGACGCTCTTTGACAGGCATGGCCTGCTGAGAAAAGATCCACAGACAGGCGAGATTCTCTACAGCTTTATTCACGGAAACTGGGCGCTTTGTAACTCCCGACCCGATGGTCGCTGGTGTGGCGTGGACAATGAGATTGATATCCTGCTGGAAACCGGCTGTTATGCCGACCTGACCATGCCGTCTGCCCCCAGCAATACTCAGACCGAGATTATCAACAGCATCTATTACGCAAAAAACTGCCCCGGTGAACGGAAATCACAGAACCAGGGAGTTCACGCACAGGTCGGTCAGACACCTGAGTCAGACAGCTTGCTCATGATCCAGGGGCCATTACGACTTGACTGGAGTCAACGAAAATGGGGAGTGATGCCCCGCATTGAAAATTCTGATCTGCACGCCGGACGTCCTGGAACAGTCAATCGGCTACAGCACTGGCTTGCGGCTGACGTACATGTAACAGGGCGTCCCGACTGGACGTTCATCAAACTTCACACCCATGGGGCCAAACCAGGAAATATTGACACCCTGCTGGGACCGGAAACAGTAGCGTTTCACACAGAGCTCCGCGCGGAAGCGGAACGGCATCCGGAATGGAAATATTACTATGTCACCGCCTGGGAAATGGCTGCCCTGATTCACCAGGCAGAACAGGGAGTGGCGATTCCTGATTTTGACGCGATCCACGAGCACTCACTGCATCCCGTTAAACCGCTGGAGAAGACTGACTTACCAGCGTTCAGCAGTAGTAAATAAAGAAGGTTTTCATTCTATTTTTTGCGTGATCTCTGCCGGATCCTGTTTCTGAACAAATTCGGATTGACCAGAATATTAAGTTTTGTCAAGATCTGCGCCGAAGGTGAGATGCTCAAAACTCCCCCTTCAGACTTCCTGTCTTCTCATTCGATATCAAAATACCGGCAAGCGCACTGCTGGTTAGATCACGATAGAATTCCCTACTGACTCCTCAACGTTTCAAGGAGGAAACAAAATGAGTGTCACATTAGTGCATACCGGTGTATCACATACTCGTATCGAGTACTGTATTTGGGAAGCACTGAATCAGGCATGGCCTCACTCATCAACGATTGCCCGATTTGGTACCGGGTTTTCTCCTGCGCGGGATATCAATTCAGTTGAATCCGATCTGATTATCAGCACCAGCCTCGAAGCCGCTGCTTCCATCCAAAGCAAAGCGCATCAGCTACATATGTGTTACCTGGAGCCCCGTTCCAGTAATCAGGCTCCCCTCAATCAGCAGCTCATCAACAGTCTGACTGAAGTGGAATTTGTCGTACCCACGAAGACACTCCAGAATCAGAATCGGGATCGATTTACCTCGTTCGTCAAACCTCCCGTCGATACCGATTTTTTCTGTTCCGGATTTGACCAGAGAAATGAATTTTACCTGCTGGTTGTCGATGGACAGTGGACTGCTGCCGATCAACTGGCCGTGAGCGCCTGTCAGGAACTGGGACAAAGTCTCTCCATCGCGGGAATCACCGCCGAGGAACTTCCCCAGGATCTGCAAGATCACCCACTCGTCGAATTACTCGGACCACTGGAAGACCAGCAACTGCGAGATCAATACCGTCTCTGCTCGGCAGTGATCTGTCCTCGCGATGTTGATTTCGATCTTTCCTCCATTGAAGCACAAAGCTGTGGCACGCCTGTCGTGATCTACGGCGGGTGCGAAGCAGCCCGGTCTGTTATCTGTTTTGAGCAGAACAGCCTCGGAAGTGGCATCTATTTTGAAGAACATACCGTTTCTGCTCTCGCCAGTGCCATCCGTGAACTGGAACTCAGACCACAGCGCTGCCAGCCTGTGATCGGCTGGTGTTGTGCCGCCCAGTTCTCTTTTCATCAGTTTCAGATTGCCTTTAACCAGGCAATCGCCAAAGAAATTGCCTACCGCATTCAGACAGCAGCGAGAAAAAGTCAACTCCCCGATCAGCAGGATGATCAGGGACCGGCAGAAGAACGTATCGCCGCATAATTTTTTAAACGCCTGTTGCAGTCGAAGCGTTTAGGCTTGAGAATCTACAGACACGCCAGCAAAACGCGGCATTCCTGATTGCTCGTTTTTTCACTCAATCTCTCCGCCAGGAATATTGCGTTCATTCGCCCGGACTGCCAACTATTCGTCTTCACCAATCCCCACAAGTGTGTCACATTGGGAATATTAAGCAACTTATTCCACTTGGTGCCAATTGTCTTTTGAGACAGGGATTGTCAGCGATTCCTCCCCATTGCGGGACGACAACGAGTCAGGGAATCAGCAGTCGCGGCAGAGAATCATTCCGACTGCGTTGATATGGAATTCAACTTGAACTCGCTGTCATTAAAAGACATACAGCCACTTAAGCAGAAACTAATCTGAGACAAAATCATTGCTAACTACCTGATCCGGAAACAATGCAGACCAGCAGACTATAGGGGAGCGATTTCCGGTACCAGGCCCCATCTCCCCCATTTGCTCGATGCTGTCTATTCCCAGTAACAGGAGCCTGCTGACTATTTCTCCAAGGGCATTCAACGCGACTTCCGGGACGATCTGGAGTCCTGAATCGCAGACGCCGATATCTTATATTAGTCAGTATTCCAGAATCAGCGAAGAGACGCTGTTTTCTATAAGTCACTCAATCGCCAGGCAAGGATGCAAGCGGTTCATGTCAAATCAAACGATCGAATCACTGGAGCAGCGGGTCAAAGAACTGGAAGCCCAAATCGAAGATTATCAGAAACAGTTAATCCATGCCCAGAAGATGAGTTCTGTCGGCGCACTGGCCTCTTCCATTACTCATGAATTCAATAACATCCTGACCACTGTCATTAACTACGCCAAACTGGGCTTGCGACATAAAGAAGAAGAACGTCGCGAGAAAGCGTTTAACAAAATCCTGTCCGCTGGTCAGCGTGCTGCTAAAATCACAACCGGCATGCTTTCTTACGCGCGAGGCAGTGAAAGCCGACAGGAACCGGTTGATCTGGTCGTACTGGTAAAAAGTGTCATCTCGCTGGTCGAAAAAGATCTCTCCATGAACCGTGTCAACCTGCACACTCATTTTGAGGCCCAACCGGAAGTCGTACTCAATCCGAACCAGATTCAACAGGTGCTTGTCAATCTGATCGTCAATGCACGCCAGGCCATGCCTACCGGAGGCCGACTTGATCTGGCGGTTCGACTGAATGCAGAAGCCAATATGGCAGAAGTCATCGTACGTGACAGCGGGGCCGGTATCCCGTCAGAACGGCTGCATCACATCTTTGATCAGTTCTTCACGACCAAAGAAGCCGATGAAAACGGTCAGGGCGGAACCGGTTTAGGACTTTCCCTGGCCAAAGAAGTCATGGAAGCACATCACGGCCGCATCCGTGTGGAGAGTGCCGTTGGTAAAGGAACGGCATTCACACTCAAGTTCCCTCTCTCTACTGCAGCCATTGAAGCTGCCTGATGTAGAAAGCGGGCTGCTGTCAATCAGCAGTCAATTGCACGAGCCGGCAGGGAATGCGAGATTTTCGGGCATTTCCATTGAATTCCTTAAAGCGTTAGACTATATAATCTTAATCTCAGGCCGGAGTGGCGGAATCGGCAGACGCGCTGGATTCAAAATCCAGTGAGGGTAAACCTCGTGGGGGTTCAAGTCCCCCCTCCGGTACTACATAAAAACCCGACAAGAAATGGCGTAAATGCCCTTTCCGTCGGGTTTTTCGTTTTTTTAGTTCACCTCAAATCTCAAGAACCTGTCTCACCGCCGTTCAACTACTGCTTTTCCGCCAGATCCAGAAAGACGATATGCGAAGGGTTGCCGACGGCAGCGTAGTGATTGGTGAATTTCAACTTCCCAGTGCTCGTGTTCACCTGAAAGATGGCGATATTGTCGGCCCGTTGATTCCCACAGTACAGGAAATTACCAGTCGGATCGAAACTGAAACTGCGCGGGTAATTTCCCCGAGTCCATTCATCAGCCACCCAGGTCAGTTCGCCTTCGGGACCAACCGCAAATATGCCGATACTGTCATGCAGACGGTTACCGGCGTAGACAAATTTTCCATCAGGCGAAACCAGGATTTCTGAACAGAAATTGCTGCCCTTAAATTCAGGTGGTAATGTCGAAATGGTCTGCCGTGAAGACAGCGTTCCTCTTTTCGAATCATAATCAAACAGGACAATTGTCGAACCTTCTTCCTGAATGGAATAGAACCAGCGCCCATTGGGATGAAAATGGAAATGACGGGGCCCGTCGCCGGGAGGGAGTGAGATGGCAGGCGGATCATTGGCGGTCAGTTTTCCGGTGTTTTCATCGAACCTCCAGATATAGATTTTATCGAGGCCCAAATCAACGTGCAGTACAAAACGTCCCGAGGGATCGGACTGAATCATGTGGGCGTGTGTTCGATCATGTCCACTGAATGCAAAGCTGCCTTCCGGTGCGTTGACAGCTGTGGTGGGACCAATTTTTCCCGCATCGTTTTTGACATCGGTCGCCTCCCCCAGGCTCCCATCTTCCAGAATGGGAAGCACGGACACGGAGCCGCCAAAATAATTCGCGATCAGCAGAAATCGTCCGGAAGGATGGATGCTCACATACGTAGGTCCTGCACCACCTGAGTTCACAGTGTTCAGAGGCTGCAGCGATCCATCTTCCCGGTTAATCGTGAATGCGGAGACAGAGCCGTGCTTCTCTTTTCCTACGCGATCTGTTTCATTTGTAGAATACAGATGTGTGCCTGCTGCATTGACCGCCAGACAACTTGGGCTGGTCCCCATGGGATGAATCCCTGCCGGCGTCATTGCTCCGGTCTTACGATTGATTTCGAAAAGATGAATACCGCGACCGTTTCCTGGTGGCAGATCGACCTGGGTATCTAATACGTCCTGCAGCGGAGAACTGAAGGTACCCACATAAGCTATCAGCGGCTTGTCGGACGACTTTGATTCTGCCTGTGCCAGTTCAGCGAACAGTGGAATCGAAGTCGACAGGACCAGCGATGATTTCAGAAAGGAACGACGTGAGTGATCAACCAGATTCATATGAGAGTTTTCTTTAATCAGTGGTGAATTTTTCCAGGAAGTCAGACCACTATAATATAATGATTGCCCACGCATTGCATTTGTTAACAGCAATAATTCTACATGCAATTTCACGTCTGAGATCAAACAGCAGATTAGTTCTATCGCCCCTTCTTTATCTGCATTTAACTTGCCTCAAGTAGCACACATGGATAGACTTAGTTCACTTGTTTTGATTCAGAGAGGCTTACTGAATCGAAATGGAGGCAGGCACAAAGCTTCTATTATCAGAGATCCATTACGTTCAGGATCTGGTCCGTAAACGTGTAATCCCGGAGTTCCTTTCATGCCTGCCTTTCGATCAACCGTATTTGCTCTGGGAGCAATACTGGTCATTTCAATCACATCTGGGTGTCAGAAAAGTCAGACTACAGATCCCCAGACAGACCAGGTGTCTGCAACCGCAGAGGAAAAGTCTCCCGCAGCATCTGAAGAAAAATCCATCGATCCCAAGATGGTGATCAAACCAGGCGAGCCGATGACGGCGGAGCGTTACCAGGCGGTCAAAGCACGTCTCAAGGAGATCGGCCTGGCATTGCATAACTTTCATGAAAAAAAACGGTTCTTCTTACCGACACCAGAAGAACATCCTGAGTATTATGATGAAAACGGTCGCCTGAAAGTCAGTTGGCGTGTTCACATCCTGCCTTTTCTTGATCAGATGGAACTGTACGAGCAATTCAAATTGGATGAAGCCTGGGACAGTCCTCACAATGCACCGCTCGCGAAAAAGATGCCTGACGCCTTCCGTTCCCCTGATTCTCCGGCTGGCTCTGATAAAACCCGCTTCCGGGTTTTTGAAGGTCAATGGAAAGACAAAAGCCCCACGACCATATTTCCCGCAGGGAATCCTGTAAGCATGCGCAATATCACTGATGGAACATCCAATACGGTGATGGTGGTCGAAGTGGGACCTGATAAAGCCGTCGAATGGACCAAACCAGGGGGATTAAATCTTGATCAACCTAAAGAAGAATTCGGAACAGCAGCCAGAGGAATTCCTGTTCTGATGGGGGACGGATCTACCAGATGCTTCAAACGAGATATCGACAACGCAACCTGGACAGCATTGATTGGTCCAGATGATCGCACAGTGATTAACTGGAGAGACATCGAAATCAATCATTCGACACTGTCACCAAAACAGTCCCAGATTTTGAATCACCTGAAGCAGATCGCTGTTGCATTATTTAACTACCATGACACATTTCAGAGATTTCCGCCCGCTGACAAACACTTAGTAGACGGAAAATCCAATTTAAGCTGGCGCGTGCATCTTCTGCCGTTTCTTGATCAGAAAAAACTGTACGATCAATTCCATCTGGATGAGCCCTGGGACAGCATACACAATAAAACCCTGCTCGATCAAATGCCGGATCTTTATCAGTTTAATCCACAAGGTAAGCCAGGCGTTACACAGGTGATGACTTTTTCCGGCAAGAATACCCCCTTTCCTGGAGGCCTCGGCCCCAGACTCAGAGATATTACTGACGGCACTTCGAACACCATTTTCTTTGTGATTGCGGCCCCAGATAAAGCGGTCCCCTGGTCAAAACCTGAAGACCTGGCTTTTGATTCTGCAAACCCAGTCAAAGCACTGGGCAATCTTTCCACTCCTGCTTTTGTTGTAGTGATGATGGATGGTTCGATTCGATCTGCTCCTGTGAATCTTCCCGCCAAAACATTATCTAACCTGATACAACCTGACGATGGCAACATCATCAATGTAGACCTGCCCACTTACAAACCTCGTTAAAGCAAGAACCAGCGAGTATACGGGCGAAAGGCATTGGTGTTACAAAATAAATATTGAAAGCAAACATGACCATTTCCTTCCAATGTAAAAAGTGCGGCAAGAACTACAAAGTCAGTGATGACAAAGCCGGTAAAAAAGTCAAATGCCGTCAGTGTGATGCACCTGTTCGCATTCCGGAACTCGACACCGATGAATTATCAGAAGACTGGGAAGAGCCAGAACCGGAGTTTGAAGCCCCTGCTCGCCGTCGCAAAAGCAGTCCCTCCCGAAATAAAGTGAAACCCAAAGGCCGAAAAAAATCGGCAACGGGTTCGAACCAGAACAAGTTCATCGCGGGAGGCGCAGTAGCACTGGTCCTGTTTGGTGGCGGACTCTTATTTCTGTTCACATCTGAAAAACCTGGCGGCGGTCTCTTCAAATCGATCACGGACAAAGTCGATGTGGTCGTCAACTCGCAGTTAGACAAGTCTGCTGGTAAATCGGGAAGTGGGTCCGCTGGCTCCGACATTGATAAGATGAAAAAAATTGGCCTGGCATTCCATCACTATCATGATTCCTTTATCCGTTTTCCTCCCGCTGATGCGCATCTGGTTGATGGAAAACCTCTACTCAGCTGGCGCGTACATATGCTCCCCTTTCTCGGCCAGAAGGAGCTTTATCAACGTTTCAATCTGCAGGAACCCTGGGACAGCCCCCATAATTCGGCCCTGCTGAATGAAATGCCGGACATCTACAAAAGCGAAGAAGTCAATCAACCAGGCTACACTCCGATCATGACTTTCAGCGGCGAGGGAACCCCTTTCACTGGAGGGAGAGGTCCTCAGATGCGCAATTTTACCGATGGTACTTCCAACGTCATCCTGTGTGTCCACGCCGGTGCGGACAAAGCAGTTCCCTGGACACAGCCGGTCGACTTGCCCTTCAATCAGGCAAATCCTGTCAGCGCTCTGGGACAGACATCACGGGGCGCATTCCTCTGCATCATGGCTGACGGGTCCATTAGAAAAATCCCGCCCAGCATTTCACCTCAGACACTTAAGTACGCAATTCAACACAACGACGGAAATGCTGTACCCATGTTTTGATAAGATAATCGAACCCCAAAATACCATACTATATTATGAAAAACTCTTAATTATTTAAGTTAGAGAAGATATATATTCTGGCAGATGGCCCTCTCCTTTTGTATGCTTATGAACATACTATCCGTACAGTCAATGTGAGCATCCTCCACAGACTTAAATAAATCTACCATTTTGAATCATCCTGCCTGATTAAACCACAAAGCCTGCTCGTTGCCAGATCGCATTCATAAAGATATCTGGCCTGAAAAAAAACCGGAAAGAACCAGACGCCCATGCTCTTGCCCCACTGGTTAAGATCAATCTCTTCCCGTCTCCGACCAATGTGCCGCCCCCATTGTAGACGTCGCACTCGTTTTCATTATCGTCCCCATGCGATTCAGAATCAGAACCGGCGCCCTGTCACCATCGAAGAACTCGAAGACCGCACGCTGCTGACATCGTTAATCAGTATTGATGATCTCAGCGGGGGAGAAGAACAAGCAGGTACTACAAATATTTCATTCACCATTATGAGAAACGGAATTCATGCAGGTGATCTGAACAAAAATCTGACGATCCAGTTTCTAACCCGGAATGGCTCTGCCACCAGCACTGACAATGACTACGTGGTTCAAAACGGATCTCTTGATTTCTTAGCGTCAAACACGTCCACGGTCCAAGCAAAGTCCATTTCCATAGTCATACTGACCGATGATGTGAATTCGAAAACACTCACTTTCCCTCACCATTCCGGTCAACAAGATAGCTCGATTCAAATTTCGCTGGTTGAGTATTCATTGTTTGAATCAGATGAGTCTTTTCTGATGAATTCAGGCGGCGATACTTCTGTTATAACAAATACTGATTCAACCGCAGGAACTCTTGTCTACGTCACCCCTTTCGATCTCATCGATTATCGCGAGTTGAATACCCTCATCGGTAACGATCACAAAAGTAATCAGAACCAGTCTCCAGTCAACGTCCCCCCAACCAATACAGACACATCGAACCATACATTAGCTGTCAACACTTTGAGTAAATCAGTTTCAACTGCCAACTCAGTGTTCCAACTCGATGGTGAATCCACATTGAACATTGTCATCGAACTCTCCAGTCCTGCCCTCTATAACAGTCAACAGGAAACGCTGAAACCAATTGATACACAGGTTGTCAATCTCGACGGTGATTCACTGGGGCATGCTGCAGGCAGCACCATCTACATCGATGTCGACACCGCCGGGTACGACTGGTCTATCGATTCAACTCTCACCCACCACAGCGAATTTTTCTGGTCAAACGAATTGACCCCGATCGCTCTGCCACTCAACGACGCGGCTGGTCGTATTGACCTCAATCCCGTCATCCAGTTTGAACTGAACCCTTTACACGGCTATGGTCATACTGGCACCGGCGAGATACAGGGAACCTTTTCTACCGGCATCCGACTGATGCCGGACTGGGAGCTGAATTTCGAATTCGAACAGGGTCTGACTGTTGATGAAGCCGATGAGTTTTTCCTGAAGATTCAGGATGAAACCGAACTCACACCTTTTTAAGTGATTTTTGATTTCCCTGTCAGTGGAATGCCTCTTTCAATACAACGCAGTCATGGCCTCCATGAAATCTACGCCGTACTTCTGCGGAATGGTCACTACAATCGTCTGGGAACTGTCTTCTTCAAACTTGATCGAATTGAGAGGCATACCCGCGTCTCCCTCGTTACAGAGAATCACGTTTTTGTTTCGAATCTGAAAATAATGTTCTCGCAGCCCACCTTCATCCGCAATGGTTACGAACATCAAGACTCCATTTTCCACACTCACTGCCTGAACTTTTTTGAACAGTCTCGACCGGGAGACTGGTTTTTCGCTTTGTACCGGATTCCCGTTGAGCCCCGTGTTCTGATCCTGTCTGCTGTGATTCGCTTCCGGTTCTTCAGAGGGCAAAAAACTGCAAAAACAGCACGCAATAATAATCAGAGAAGAAATCGTTGTGATAAACTCTCTCATATCACTTTCTCCATTTGCATGATCAAATCGTGATTCTTCTGTCATTACGTTTTGAATGCCCCCTGCATCACATTCAGAAAGGGGCTTGGCATTATTAATCAAGACGCTTTCGGTTGTTGCGATTGAGATTTCTCTTTGAACTGCGGGTCAACCAGACGCCAGGTCTTTTTCGATTTACCCGGGATAATGAGTAACTTCCAGTCGGGAGACTGCTGATTTAAGAACAGGTCCTCAAGCGACTTCAGCTGACTTTCGGGCGATTTGATCGACTGATTTGCCACAGAGAGCAAACTGGTTTCCGAAACATCCGGCTTACCGATTGCAAATGCTTCCAGCAGGTTCTGAACCACTTGTGCCTGTTCCAGTGAGAATTCGAATTCCATCCCCACACCCTGGCTCGGGTCTGGCCACTGAAAGTGAAACTTTTGATCTGCTTTCCAGATGGGATGATTCTCTGCCAGTTTCTGGAAATTGTATTGCAGCGTTTTTTCAAGCGTTTCACCGGCTTTCACTTTCAATTTCGAGTCTACATAATGCGCAGCTTGTCCATTGAGGGCCCAGCCGACCAGTTGCGTAGTGACTTCGATATAGTAGTCTCCCGGCAACACATCGAATGTGCTTGCTCCCCGTTGAAATCGTTTCATCATCGGTCCGCTGGGTTCTAATTCATGTCGATAAACCAGATCGATCCGCATGCCCGGATCTTTACCAAAAAGCACAACGGTTGCGAACTTTCTCGCTGGACGTGGTTTTGACGCCTCCACGGGTTGCTGACTGAATGAGCTCTCCGTTTCTGTTTTCTGTCCAGAAAATGTCGCCCCCTGCTTCTGATTCTGACTCCGATTGTTTTCGAACGTTCCCCCGCCAAACGGCCCGAAGCCACTGCCTTCCCTCTGCTGGGTTGAATGGCCTGACTTCTGCTCGACCAGCCGCCAGGTCCCGGTCGATCCGCCGGGAACAATCAACGTCTTCCAGGCGGGATGCTGTCCATTGTTGAAAATCGCATCCAGCGACGTTTCTGTGCCCGTCTGATTGTTGCCCTGGGCGACTTTAAGAAGAGCAGATTCTGCGACATCCGGCTTCCCCGTTGCGTACGCTTGAAGCAGTTCCTGCACAATCAGCGCCTGGGGAAGGGAAAGTGTATATATCTTTAAGCTATTCTGGCCTGTTTTCGCCCAGTAAAATTTAAAAAGCCCTCCACGGGACCAGTCCGGGTGATTCTCGGCCAGCTTGCTGTAATCTGGCTTGATCCTCACTGAAACGATTTCTCCCGGCTTGACTGCCACCCTCTTCAGATCGTACTGAGGAGTACCATATGTCGGATGAGAACCTCGACTGCCCCCTGGTACTGCACGATCATTACCGGGGCTCTCATTTCTCCTGCTCCACCCCGCCAGAGTACTGGAAACCTTAATCAGGTACTTTCCGGCAGGTAGTTCATGCGTCATTGGTTCCAAAGTAAAAAACCGGTCTGCAAAACCATAAACTTTCGGGGCTCCGAAGCTTCCCTCCATTCCCATTCCCATTTCTTGACCAGACATCCACTTGCCGCCTCCATCTGGTGAATCTATGGGAAATATGCCGGCGCGAAGATACGGTGTCTGTCCACTGATGAGAATGGCTCCCGGCCCGTCTGGCTGAGTCTCAACAGGAGGTGGTTCGCGTAAACTGCCAGCCAGTGCCTGAATCTGGCTTGTCAGATCCACGTGCAACGGTTCTCCCGGCTGTTTGTTTATCTTTTTATAAAAGTTCACGAGATGGCCCAGGACGGTAAAATTAAACTTGAGATGATGCTCTCCCGGTTTCATTTTCAGTTCATAAGGCCAGGAAGAGATCACATGGGCTCGATCTGTTTCCACAATCACATTGCTGATCGGATCGCTGCCGTGATATTGCAGAATCACCTGGTCTTTGATCGGCTTGCCCAGCGTCGGCAGAACGAGCGCCAGCAGCATCAGACAGGCGACCAGTATCGTCACCCACTCCAGAACAATCCAGGGATTTCGAGAAGCAGCTTCTGCTCCTTTGCGACGAATAAAATAAGCGGCGATGAGCATCATAGAAACCACCAGCAGATTCAATCCCCAGCTCATCAGGTAACTCTGTTCGGTCGTGTTCAGATGCCGCCAGATCTGCACAAACAGAAGGGAACTCAGCAACAGGAACAAACCAACCGCCACGCCGATGATGACCCGTTTGTTGGAGCGACGATGCTCCTTTGCAAACGGGTCATCTCCGGATGTGGCAAGCTGTTGCTCGAGGTCACCTGCCGCACGTGCATCGCGGCGTTTCAGATAGCGGGCAATATATAGCAAAATTCCGATTGGCCCGGCAAACAGGCAGGCCAGCAGAAACAGACCATCCAGTACTTTTTCCGCGCGAGTATCCGGCTCGACCAGATTCTGTGCACCACAGATCATGACCAGCAGTCCGACAGGGACAAAAAACAGGGTCGAAACGAGCGCCATTTCCGACACACTGCCGGTAAAATGCAGTCCGGTAGAGACGCCAAAGAGCCAGATCAACAGCGGGAGGACCAGCAGGACAGCACCGACACCGACCACAATTCGGTCGAGCTGCGATCCGCGTTTCCCTTGCGGGGTCATGAGTGTTTCAGGGATTTCCAATTCGTCCTCTGCGGAAAGTCCCAGTCGTTTTTTCAGGTTCTGGTCCAGCCAGAAGCCGACACTGAGACAGAGTCCTCCCAACACAGCGAGCACAATCACTGGAATCATTTGCCAGTCCCGGGAGATTGATATCAGGGGTTGAATGATTCCTGTCGCCTCGGCCCAGTTCCAGAGCACAAGCAGCACCCAGATGCCGATACCCATCGTGGTAAACAGCCAGACATCGCGTTTCTGCATCGCATTGAACTGGCTGGGTTCCAGTGCCTGGAAAAAACGCCAGACTTGATAGATCGCGAATCCGCTGATTGTGACCAGCGCGATCAGCGAAGCCACCAGAATCTGGTACATGTCGGGTTCCACATTCAACAGGGGAACCCTGGTACGAATCATCACGGTGATCACGAATGACAGAAAGAGCGTCAAGTTCAGCGAGGAGAGACCGAGAAACCAGGTCGCCGCCGGCAGCCGCCGTTTTTCAGTTCCCCGCCCCACATATATGATTGTCGAGAATACCATGATCGCCAGCAGAGTACCGGTAACCTTGACCAATTTATGCAACAACTGGGCTTCCTCAAGCTGCGAACCGGTTTTCATCAACGAAAAGGCCAGGAAGATCCCAACGCCGATTGCCAGCAGGATTCCCCCCACCAGATGGCCCGGAGTCTGATTCCTGAGCTCAGGTTCCAGTTCAGCGATCGTTTCCGCTGGCTGTGCTGCCTGCGGGACTTTGTTTTTCTGCCGTGGTAAGGGACGTGCAGTACGGGGAGAACGTGCCTCGGGGGCATATCCCGGATGTTGCAGGCGCGCCAGGTGTGTTCCCAACAGTTCGGCGACTTCTTCTGCCGTCTGGATCCGGTTCTCAGGCTGTTTCTCCAACAGACAGTCAATGATTTCACTTAACCACTCCGGAATATCTTCATTGACTTCCTGAATCGGTCGAGGCGTGTCATCGCAGACCCGGCGAACGACGGCGGCCAGATTACTGGCACGAAATGGCGAACGTCCCGTACACATTGCATACAGAACAGCCCCCAGGCTGAATAAATCACTCCGCTGGTCAATCCGATCCCCTGTCGCCTGCTCGGGAGACATATACTGGGGAGTGCCTGAGACTTCTCCGGTCCTGGTAATCGTGACATCATCGACGGCCCGGGCCAGGCCGAAATCGGTAATCTTGACCCGTTCCACACCATTTTCCAGCAGAATATTGGCTGGTTTAATATCGCGATGAATCAGTCCCTGTTTGTGAGCAGCTGCCAGCCCTTCCGCAATCTGACTCCCGATGCGCAGAATCTCAGTCACTTTCAATGAGCCGACTTTGTCGAGCTTCTGCTGCAGCGACTGGCCGACCACATATTCCATTACCAGGTAAGGCAGCTTGTCTTCATCGACAGCATGGATTGTCACAATATGCGGGTGACTCACCGCCGCGGCTGCCTGCGCTTCCCGCAGAAAACGTTTCTTCGCATTCGGATTCACCGCCAGTAATGGCGACATCACTTTGATTGCCACAATGCGATTCAACTTGGGATCCAGAGCACGAAAGACAATCCCCATTCCCCCCTGCCCGATTATATTGTAGATCTGGTATTCTCCCAGAGAGCCCAGCAGATTCGGATCATCTGAGGGAGTCAGAAAATCCAGGTTCATAGATTGAGAATCTCCCGAACCGACGGGTGACTTTTCCAGAAAACTGCCCGCATCGTCATACGCCAGCAGCAACGCTTCGACACGACGACGCTGTTCCAGATTGTCGCCACACATCTCATCCAGAAAGGCAGTCCGTTCCGCAGGTGTTTTTTTCTCCAGAGCCATCAGGAATAAACCTTCGATCGACTGTGGATTAACATTTTCACGCGTCGGTTCATATTCGGGATTTTCAGATGCAGGATCGGACATGATTTCATTTTTCGTCAGGATGGGTGAATTCCATCAGGCTCGATATGTTTCTGGAACCAGCAATGTTCCGCCTCTATTTAAAGATGCGATTTTCAGTCACATTGCGCCTCATTAAATAATAGAAAAAAAGAGTTCTTCTTAGAAAAGAAATAGAGGCGGGCAGGCTGTTTTGACGTAAACACATACTATCAGATCGTTTGTTCAGTGTCAGGCTTTATTTGAGAAAACAGCCACGCACGCGAATAAGCCCAGTGTCGCGCTGCAGTCGCGCGTGAAATCCCCAGTACTTCGGCCGCTTCCTGCTCGCTTAAGCCAGCAAAGTAACGCAGCTTCACCAGTTCTGCTTTTTCCGGACTCTCTTTGGCAAACTGAGTCAACGCCTCATCCAGCGCCAGCAGGTCGTCAGGACGTTCCAGCGCCGGTGCTGCTATCTCGGGTAGATCCACCCGCGCATGCTCGCCGCCATGTTTCAACCGTTTTTTTCGACGGGCATTCTCAATCAAAATCCGACGCATCGATTCCGCCGCGGCTGAGAAAAAATGCCCCCGATGATCCCACTGCTGCTTGCCTGCATCCCCGACCAGTCGTAAATAGGCTTCATGCACCAGCGCCGTCGCCGTCAGCGTCTGTCCCGCTGCTTCGTGAGACAGCTTATGCCGCGCCAGTCGCTGCAACTCTGCATACACGATCGGCAGCAGTTGATCGGTAGCAGCGACATCGCCTGCTTCCAGCGACTTTAATATTTGGGTGACATCCTGCATTAGTTGGGTTCGCGCATGTTTAAAAACAATTTGTCTTGTGAAATGTTTCTATTGGCCAGTGTACCCTGTGGCACAGCCGATGCAAATCAGAATTGTGTTTCCCCCCAACGCTTCTATCAGGTAATATGAGAGCTGAATAAGTTGGATGACAGGCGTCGGTCATCCGATATATTTCGACCTTCCAGCAGAGAAAGTTCCGAATTTTGTACCGTCCTCAACAGAGTTTTGCCTGTTATCTGCTGATCTGTGGACTTTTCATTTTTGGTAGTCCGTCCCTGAAGGGAGCGGAATGGGGAAGTTTGTCGGGAAAATTCATCTACACCGGCAAGCCAGTCAAGCAGAAGAAAACCCCATTCCCTGAGGCCCCTTCACTGGTCATTGGATCGCAGGGGGGCATCAAAAATATCTTTGTTCATTTGAAAGATAAGAATTTCAAAGACGAACTGATTCACCCTGACTATCAAAAACTACCGGATCAGGTCGTGATTCAGCATTTGGGAAATCGCATCGAACCGCATGCGACAGTCCTCTGGCAGCCACACCAGAAACTGCTGGTTCTTAACAAAGATCCCAATCTGCACCTGCCCCACTTTTTTCCGATCATAAATCGTCTGTCGGAATCAATTCATACACAACCGGCTCGAAAGAAATTCATCAAGTTTGAACACTCGGAATTGCTTCCCATGCAGATCAAATGCGATATTCATCCCTGGGAAACCGGTTATCTGTTAGTCCAGAATCACCCTTACTTTTCCATCACGGATGAAACCGGCGCGTTCAAGATTAAATATCTGCCTGTCGGGGAATGGGAGTTTCGAGTCTGGCACGAACAAGTCGGTCATCTGTTAGCCCGGGAGGATTGGGATCGGGGTCGGATCAAAATACAGATTATACCGGGTAACAATGATCTGGGTGTAATCAAAGTTGCTCCCGAATTGTTTGATAAATAGATTGCTTATCAGTAGTTATACTGCTCTGTTAACGAAATCATTGTGACAAGTATCTTTCAACATAGGGAATAGAAATGCGACTGCTAATTTTACTTTTAATCTGCGCACTCACGACCACGATGACTCAAGCTGCAGAAAAAATAACGACAACCACAAACGGAAAGTCGTTCCAGTCCGGCATTGTTTTAACCTTCGACGACCGGTATATAGACCAGTGGGTCGAGCAGATCCCCCTCTTCAAAAAATATGATGCGCATGCAACGTTCTTTATCGATCACTTTTACACACTCAATCCCGCGCAGATCAACGGTTTGAATAAGCTGCAGAATGCCGGCCATGCCATTGGCAGTCACAGTGTGAATCATATCAAAGCCATCGACCATGTCCGTACGAAAGGCATGGATTCGTATCTGCAAAACGAAATCGAACCTTCAGTCAAACGGCTGACAGAAGCCGGCTTCAAACCGACGGCTTTCGCGTACCCCAGCAGTTCCCGTAATGAAGAAATCGATTTAGCGCTGCTCAAAACATTCCGACATCTGCGGGGAGGAACAGGCCTCTCACAGGGGCAACGGATGAGGGATCTGAAAACCATCTTCACACCCGTTGATCAAGTCGCCGGTCGAGGTTGTCTGATCGGAACCGGCATTGATTACGCCGGGACTGAGAAACGTCCCGACTATTTAACGGAGATCAAAGACGCGATGGACCACGCGAAACAACGTGGTGAAATCGTTGTCTTCTATGCGCACAACATCAGCGAGAATGGACCCGGCCATCATCTGCAGCCGCGGGCGCTCGAAGAAATCCTGGCGCATGCGCAACAGATCAGCCTGCCCACACTGACCTATGATGAGCTTCCTTAGGCGTCTTATTTCTGCTTCACTTTCGAACTCAGTTCCACTTTCTCCGCCCAGGCATACCAGTCTTTCGACATCTGTTTCACCCGGTCGGGTTGCTGTTTCGCCAGATTCTTTGTTTCACACCGGTCGGCACTGATATCATACAGCTCCCACTGCCCGACCCCCTTGTCCCACACCAGTTTCCACGGCCCCTGTCTTAACGCCCGATTCCCCGACCAGTACCAGGCCAGCGAATCGTGCAATGTCTTTTCTTCCCCCTGCAGGAGCGGCAGCATGCTGATTCCCTCCACGGGCAGGATCTCATGTCCCTTGTACTTTTTCGGATAATCCGCGCCTGCCAGTTCAAGGAACGTCGGCATCAAGTCAATAATATGAGCGGGACTGCGATTGATTGATCCTGCGTGTACTTTGCCCGGCCACCAGGCAATCAGGGGGGTGGAGATGCCGCCTTCATGCACCCATGATTTATAGCGACGGAACGGGGAATTCTGCGCCCAGCCCCAGGCGGGACCGACGGCAACGTAGTCATCTTTCGGTCCGGGAGTTCTCTCCTCGGGATTGCGGCCTCCCGGTTCTTCACTGCAGCCTCCATTATCGGACAGAAATAACACCAGCGTATTGTCGAGTTGGTTCGTCTCTTTGAGTGTCGTCATGATCCGACCGATATTCTGATCCATGCTGTCTATCATCGCTGCATACACGGCCATCCGCAGATCTTCGAATTCGTGATTCGCTGTCTCCCAGTCATAGGCCCGGCTGTCCCCTTCTGAAAGGGACCAGTTCTCACCAGCAATCCCCAGCTCCTGCAGGCGTTTCCAGCGGTCTTTTCGCATCTGATTCCAGCCCATATTGAATTTGCCCACATACTTTTTAATGTCGGCAGGTTTCGCATGCAGTGGATAATGGGGCGCTGTATAGCAGAGATGGATAAAAAAGGGCTGCTCGTCATCGCTGTACTCGCGGATCATTCCCAGCGTATGATCGGTAAACGCATCCGTCGTATAATAGCCTTCTTCAAACTCGGTAACCGCTTTGTCATCGTGACCGAAGCTGCGAATTCCCGCCCGCTTGTAGGGGGGATCGGAAATCGTCGGATCAAAGAAATTACAGCAGCCATCCAGGACCCCGTAATACGAGTCAAAGCCACGAAAGAAGGGATGCGTGCTCTTATCGTAACGGTTCAGCCAGCCACCCGGTTTCTCACTCTTGGCATACCCCTGCGTTTTCATCAGATGCCATTTACCACTCAATCCCGTATGATATCCGGCGCCTTTCATCACTTCACCCAGCGTCACCATGTTCTGCCGCATGTGCCCCCCTTTACCGAAGCGGGGATATAGCCCGGTCAGAATCGACGCCCGGGTCGTCGTACATTTTGCGTTATTATAAAACTGCGTAAACCGCATCCCCTCTTGCGCCAGTCGGTTCAGATTCGGCGTTTGCACTTCACCGCCATAACAGCCGATATCGGAAAACCCCATGTCGTCACACATGATGAGAATGATGTTCGGTTTCTCGGCAGCAGACACCGGATCGGCTGACTGAAACAGTAAGCATAAACACAGACAAACTGACACAGCGAATGGTAAGCGACTTTGCAGCATGATCAGCCTTTACGGTTCAGGAAGCGAAATTATCAACAGGGAATGATCCTTAATTGTAAGTCGCCGTGATACGACACACAACAACCGATTGGCAGCGCGAAGTCCGCTTCGCTGGAAATACAGGATCCTGTGAGTTCCGAATTGATCTCAGTTCTCACTCAGGTTACAGTTTACAGATACGGGCTCTGATTCTGTTTATCCATTTTCATTCATCAGCCAGCCTCTCCAGGAGAAAAGAGATGAATTTTTCCAGCCACACACAATCACGTCGGGATTTTCTGAAAACGACAGCTGTCGGCACAACAGCCGCTTTGTTCGGCGCTCCTGCGATCCACGCTGATTCCAAAACCGATTCGCGCGTGATCCTGGGAACCGGTGATCACAAATATGAGGTCACACACGACTGGGCCCAGTTGCCATCTGAATTCACGTGGCAGACCACCCACAATGTCGCCGTCGATCAAGACGGATTCGTATATGTGATTCATGAAGGCCGCGCTGATCAAAAGGATCACCCCTCGATTTTTGTCTTCGATCCCCAAGGCAAGTATGTCCGTTCGTTCGGGAAACAGTTTCAGGGAGGCGGACATGGTCTGGAAGTCCGGCAGGAAGGCGCTGAGCAGTTTCTGTACGTGACCGCTTATCAGCATCTGAAAACATTTGCCAAGCTGGATCTCAAAGGGGAGACCGTCTGGCAGAAGTATGCTCCCATGATTTCAAAATGTTATACCGAAGGGGAAGCGACGAATCCTGAGAAGGTCTGGGGCCGCGATCGTTTCCTGCCAACCAATTTTGCCTTTCATCCGGATGGAGGATTTTACCTGGCCGACGGATATGGCGCCTATCAGATTCATCGTTATGATAAAAACGGCCTCTGGCTGTCTGCCTTCGGAGGCGAAGGGAAAGAGGATGGCAAATTCAAGCTGCCGCACGGGCTGTGGATAGATGACCGTCCCGGTCGCGAACCATCTGTCGTCGTGGCAGACCGTGCCAACGCCCGCCTGCAGTGGTTCACTTTAGATGGCAAGCATCTGCAGACGATGACCGGCTTCATCCTCCCCGCCAACCTCGACACGTACCAGGATCTGCTACTCGTTCCCGACCTGGCATCTCGCATCACATTGCTTGATAAAGACAACAAGGTCATCGCGCATCTGGGTCAGGATCCGGAATGGGAGAAAGCCATGAAATCTGCCAAGCCCCGGATGCGGGAGACCCCGGATCAATGGCAGGCGGGACGCTTCGTGCATCCTCACGATGCCTGTTTCGACAAGAATGGCGATATCTTCGTGGCCGAGTGGGTGGCCACCGGCCGCGTAAGCAAACTCAAACGACTCAGCTGACATTTTCGTTTTGATTCACCCTCTGCCTCACCGGAATCATTGATCACCCCTGGACCTTCCTTAACATAGAAGCCCCAACATGAATCAGATCTCACTGGTACTGACACTGCTGCTGTTTTGCTGCATCCCGTTACTGGCAAACGCCGCCTCACCGGCGCCCTCCATCAAATTAAGTCCGGAAACTGAAAAACGCTGTCTGGAAGTGCTGCGGGAAGCCATTAACAGCGATGAATTCTGGCCATCAATGCATGCTGCCGAAGCGCTGACACTGGCCGGCAAAGGGGATGAGGTCCGACAGATCATTGCCCCCCAACTCAAAACGGAAAAAGACGACCAGCATCGCTGTGGCCTGGCCCGCGAACTGGTGCGAGCCGGTGACCGTTCCAAAGCCGCCATCATGTTTCAGATTCTCGCCGGCAAAGATCCACACGGCCACGTGCATGCCTGCGAATCACTCTATAAAGTCAACGAACTGGGTGACGGCATTCTGATCCGCGAAGCAATGAAATCGGACAATCCTAAAAAAGCGATGATGGCCGCCGCCCTGCTCTGTCGCTGGGGAAATCCTGAAGCATTTAAAGTCGTTCGTAATTTTCTGCAGGACGAAGATGTCAGTATCGCTGCAACCGCTGCCTGGATTATCGCGCGCGTGGGAGATAAATCAGACATCCCTGCTCTCAAAGCCAATCTCAAACGAACCGATGATCCTTTCACGCGCGCCTATTTTGAAACGGCCCTCGCCATGCACGGTGATCCGGAGGGATTAGCCGCCGTCAAAGCCAATCTCTCCAGTGACAATGCGGCTGTGAAAACGTATTCTGCCATATTTGCCGGCGAAGCAGGCGCTGCCAACCTCAAAGAAAAACTGATCAAGCAGCTCAACGATGAAAACCGGGACGCCCGTATTCGCGCCGCTCAGGCCTTGATTGTTTTAGCCAAAAATGAACATCCCCAGGATGAAATTGTTGTCAGCGATGTCTATGAAGCATCCAAAGAATATCCACGCTATAGTGAAGGTTCCATTCTCCCCTTAAACGATGGATCTCTGTTGTATGCCACCACTCAGTTTATTGGCAGTGGTTCCGACTTCGCGACTGCCCGTATTATTGCGAAAAAGTCAACTGATGGTGGTCGTACCTGGGGTAAACAACGGGTGTTGCAGGAAAACACGGGTAAGAAAAATGTGATGTCAGCCACCCTGCGGTATCTCGCAGGTCCGCTGCAGGAAAAACGTCCCATTGGGCTGTTCTACCTCAAGAAAAACACGCTGTCCGATCTCAAAGCTTATCTCAAGGTTTCTGACGATAACGGCAAAACCTTCGGGCCGCCCATCGAAATCACAACGCCCCCCGGTTATCACGTGATGAACAATGACCGGATTACCATTCTCAGTAACGGTCGCTGGCTGGCTCCGGTCGCCTCCACCCCCGATGTCCATAAGAACAATCATTTTGTCTGCACCTGCTTCATCTCGGACGATCAGGGGAAAACCTGGAAGCAGTCCACAGGGAACGTCGATTACGCCAAACGTGGCGCGATGGAACCGGAAGTATTTGAACTCAAGGACGGTAACGTGCTGATGATTTTCCGCACGCAATCCGGGCATATCGGCTCCAGTCTCTCCTGTGATAAAGGCGATACCTGGAGTGAACCGGTTTCCTGGGGTGTGCGTGCTCCCGAAGCACCAGCCACCCTGCGTCGTATTCCTTCCACAGGTGACCTGCTGCTTATTTGGAATGATAACTTTGAACCTGGCGCAGGTCACAGCGGCAAACGAACTCCACTGACCGCCGCCATCAGTGATGATGAAGGTAAAACCTGGAAGCTCAAAAAGAACCTGGAAACCGATGCAGACCACACATACTCATATATCAGCCTGACGTTCCACGACGGACGGGCCGTAATGAGCTATTATGTAGGTGATGAAAACCGCCTGATTTCATCCCGGTTCCGCTCGATTCCGCTGACCTGGTTCTATGAACCGACGGCTGACTGATCTCGATCCAGGCTCCCCGTTTCGAATACGTGACGGGGAGCCCTCTGATCTTTATTGATGAGACCGCTTATTTCTTACCGATGCAATATAGCATTTCCTGTCGCTTGCCATCGACTTCCTGCGAAACCCGCATATAAATTCGGCTATCGCAGAATGTGGGAGTCGCGAAGACTTCGGTTCCCAGCTTATTTTCCCCCAGCAGTTCGAATTCGTCGGGACTTGCTTTGAAGATATAGGTCTCGCCGGCTTCATTGGTCACGTAAATCCGATCTCCCACCAGGACAGGAGACGAACTGAACGTTCCGCCCAGACGCCCTTTCCAGAGTTCCTTACCGGTCTTCACATCCCAGCAGACGGCGACGCCGTTATCTGTTACGGAATAGATATTGTTATCCTGAATCAGCATCGAAGGCACATACATACGGTTGCTGTTCTCCCAGACCACCTCTCCTGAGCCATCGGCTTTCACTGCGGACATATGATTTTTAGGATAACCGCCGCTGGTCAGAATCAGTTCGCCATTCGTCACTGTCGACGTAACACACTCGGTTGTGGCCCCTTCGATTTCCCAGAGTTTTTGACCGGTGAGAGGCGCGATGCCGGTCACCAGATCACAGCCGGTCATCAGCAGCTGTTCTTTCCCCGCCACTTCCAGAATGATGGGCGAAGGATAGTTGGGTGTTTTCGGACGATCTATCTTCCAGACCAGCATGCCATCAGCCCGGTTCATCGCGGCAATGGCGCCGCCCCCTTTATTGTCAGCCGACACAATCACCAGATCCCGATAAATTGCGGGGGACGAACCATATCCCTGGTGAATGATGTAGTCGGTGATCTTCGTCTGCCAGGCCAGTCGACCATCCAGCGTCAGGGCGCTCGTGTAGGCGGCTCCATCGTTGATAAAATTGATATAGACCTTCGTCCCGTCGCAGGCGACCGTCGACGATGCGTGAGTTGATTTCTTGTTTCCCTTCTCACTTAACCCGCCGGTGAAGACCACCGTTTTCCAGAGCTGTTTTCCAGTCGAACGGTCATAACACAGTACAAACTGTGTTTCGTTTTCGCTATCCGCCGAAGCCAGAAAGATCCGGTTTCCCACAACCGTGGGTGAGCTATAACCGCGCCCCTGGATCGGTGATTTCCAGAGAATATTCTGCGTCGCGCTCCATTTGAGTGGCGGATTCTGATCGGGATTCGCAATGCCGTTACGTCCGGGTCCGCGCCACCAGGGCCAGTCCTTCGCATCCACCTGGATCGGTTCCGGCTTCACGGGTTCTTTTTCATCTGCAGGACAACTGACGGAAACAGAAAGAATCGACAGGCAGCAAATCAAGGTCCGGAACATGGGCGTGCTTTCTTCAGGTCGGCAGGATAACGAAGTTGGATTGAATGAGGCAAGAATTATCTTCATTGTAAGCGGTCTCAATGCTACCGCAAGTATTTTGGGTGATCCACATTCAATCAGACAATGATTGCTCTGATCAATGAGCCGGGGTAAGATGAATCTCTGATCATCACACTCCCCATGACACTTACCACATAGACCAGGGATCTGATTCATGCCTTTGAATACTGTTTCTGTTTTCCTTTTCTCTTTCCTTCTGCTGTGTGTTCCTCGAAGTGAGCTCGCTGCTCAGAAAAATGCAGAGCTGGAACGGAAATCGCCCGACTTTCGCATTCAACTCAGCACTGCTACTAAAGGCTATGATGGCAAAACCTGCTGGGTACATGCCCGGGCCGGTGCGATTCCTGTGGGTGCACCCGGAAATGACCTGGACAATCCGATTGTGGTGATGACCATGCAGAAACTGCTGCTCTCAGGCAGCGATATCTTTTATGCCCTGAATTCCATGCGGACTGATGACCTGGGAAAAACCTGGCAGGGTCCGATCGAACAGAAAAACCTGAGTCGCCACGATCTGCCTGATGGAGGCGAAGTTGTTGTCTCCGATTTCTGGCCTCAATGGCACGCGGCATCAAAAACACTGCTGGGCATCGGGCATACGGTTCGTTATTACAATAACCGGATTGTGAAGGAAAAAAACGTCCGCGTCTCCTCATATGCGACCTATGATCCAAAAAAGAATCTCTGGTCCCCCTGGAAATCTCTGGAGCTTCCGGACGGCCCCGAATTCGTCAGCAGCGGTGCCGGCTCGGTGCAGCGATACGATCTGTCGAATGGCGATATCCTGCTACCCGTCTATTATAAACGCCCTGAGAGAAAATATTCCGACGTAATGGTGCTCCGCTGTCGCTTTGATGGTGACACACTGAAATACATTGAGCATGGTAACGAACTCTCCATTGATGACGGTCGTGGATTTGCGGAACCTTCCATTACCAAGTTCGGTGACTGGTTCTATCTCACTCTCCGAAACGACAATGCCGCTTATGTCACTCGCAGCAAAGACGGACTGCATTTTCCGGAGCCACAAAAATGGACCTTCGAAGACGGCAAGGATTTAGGCAGCTACAATACGCAAGCCCACTGGGTCACACATTCCGATGGACTGTATCTGGTCTACACCCGTCGCGGTGCAAACAACGATCATATCATCCGTCACCGTGCCCCGCTGATCATGGGCCGCGTCAATCCTGACAAGCTGGCCATCATCCGCGATTCCGAACGCACTCTGGTCCCCGAACGCGGAGCCCGCCTGGGCAACTTCGGCGTCGTTGATGTCAACGAAAACGAAACCTGGGTCATCGTCACCGAATGGATGCAGCGTTTCGGTCCAGATTACGTAATGCCCGTCGACAATAAGTACGGAGCGGATAACAGTGTATACGTTTGTAAAATCCTCTGGAAACAGCCCAACAGGTTGATGAAATAATTATCAATACAGCTGACAGTCGTGGGGAGTTTCCTGAAAACAAGACTAAACATCAACGGTACTTGATATATCATTCTCACACATGGTAGGATAGCAGACATTCAAAAAGATGTATTTTCTGCTGCCAGCACGCCACTCAAGGAGAAACGTTATGAGTCGCTTGAACCGTCGTGAGTTTCTGGGAACCGTACCTGTTGTCTGGGCCGGAATGTCTTCACTCAGCCAGACCGCCTACTCTGCGAATGATAAAGTGAATGTCGCACTGGTTGGTTGCGGTGGACGCGGAAAAGGACTGGGCAACTGGTTTGCGAAACTTCCTGACAGTCAACTGGTGGCCGTCTGCGATCCCGACCAGAGTCGTTCCGGACAGATGGCCGATCAGATTGAGAAAACAGGAGCAAAACGACCGAAACAGGTCGAAGATTTCCGCACGCTGCTCGATGGAAATGAAATCGATGCGATTGTGATTGCCACCCCCGATCACTGGCATACCCCCGCAGCGATCATGGCCTGCCAGGCGGGTAAAGATGTGTATGTCGAAAAGCCCTGCTCGCATAATATTCATGAAGGTCGCCAGCTGGTGAATGCGGCTCGCAAATACAAACGGGTCGTGCAGCATGGCACCAATCTGCGCGCGACCCCCGTCTATCAGAAAGCCTGGAAACAGATTCAGGACGGCGCCATCGGCAAAGTACTGATGGTCAAAGCCATCAACAATCAACGCCGGGCCCTTTATCCCGTCCGCCCGGACGAACCGGTGCCCAGCGGCGTGAATTATGATCTCTGGCTGGGACCCGGAAAAAAACAACCTTTCAACCGCAATCGATTCCATACAGCCTGGCACTGGACGTGGGAATTTGGGACCGGTGATATCGGCAATGATGGCGTGCACCAGATCGACATCGGCCGCTGGGGGATGAATTTGAAAGCGCCGAATGCCGTCTCCTGCAGTGGCGCCAAGCTGGGCTCCAAAGGGGATGCGCAGGAAACGCCGGATACGATGGTCGTCACCTGGGAATACGATGACCTGCTCTACGTCTATGAACAGCGTGACTTTACTCCCTACCGTCTCCAGGCCCATCGACATGACAACGACAACATCTTCTACGGAGATAAAGGTTTTATGATGGTCGATCGTTCGGGCTATCGCATCTTCTACAAACATGAACGGGGGCCTGCTTTTGAAGAGAAATGGCAGGATACGCCAACGCATTACCAGAACTTCATCACCTGCGTGAAGAACCGACAGTCAGATGAACTACTGGCAGAAATTGAAGAGGGGCACTATTCCGCCATGCTCAGTCACCTCGGTAATATTTCCTACCGTACCGGCAGGCGACTGGTCTTCGATCCCAAAACAGAAACGTTTCCCGATGACAAAGAAGCCAATCAGTATCTGACCCGCCAGTACCGCGATGGATATGAACTGCCACTGGTTTAATTTCAATTAGACATTCAATAGAGAGTTCCCTTCAGAGAAAGCAGATTCATGGCAGACAAAGCAAAAGTAGCCCTCATCATCAGTGAAACGTCTGCGCATCTCGGCGCGTACTTCCCGGCTCTTGCGTCCTGCGAGGATATCAGTGAAGTCGTTCTCAGCGACGAAGGTCAGAAACATGTCGCGGAAGCTCGCAAGAAGCTGGGTGATAAACTCACGCACGTCTATAACAGCCCGGCAGAACTTTTCCAGAAAGAGCAACCGGATCTGGCGCTGATTACTCTGGAAGCGGGGAAAGCGCCTGCAGCGATTAATATTGCCCTGGATCATGGCTGCCCCGTGTTCGCAGAGAAACCAGCCTGTACGAATATTGAAGACTTTGAAAAACTGGTGCAGAAAGCAGACAGCAAACATCTCAACCTGATGCTGGCATTAGCAAATCGTAATAATCCGGAAGTCAAAGCCGCCCGCCGCATGATTCGCAAAGGGACGTTTGGAAAGATTTACGGCATCGAACTGAATTTCATTGCCGATCAGACCCGCCTGACCAGCAAGAGTTATCAGTCCGGCTGGTTTGCACAGAAAGCGCGCGGGGGAGGCGGACACCTGATCTGGCTGGGCATCCACTGGCTTGACCTGGGCATGTACATTACCGATTCCAAAATCACCGATGTCAGTGGCTTCATCACTAATATCGGCGGACAGCCGCTTGACGTGGAAGACTCTGCCGCCCTCAGTCTCAAGTTTGACAAAGGCTTTCTGGGAACGATGACATCCGGTTATTATATCAATCGGGGCAAACAGTCGCTGATCAAAATCTGGGGCTCGAAAGGCTGGCTGGAAATGGATTACTCGACCGGTAAATATCTGCAGTGGTCACTCTACTCAGATAAACCGCGGACGGTCCATAAATTTGAAGAATCCATTAAACCCCGAGGCTATTCTCCCTCTGTGCACGCCGCCGTGCGATCGGTGTTGGACAAGGAACCACCGACACTCGACAGCCACGACAGTCTGCAGGTGTTAAGAACCATCTACGCAGCTTACAAAGCGGCAGAAACCGGTCAGACGCAACAGGTGCGCGTCGATTGATTTGCGGTTTCAAAATAATTTAAGGACTTTCGTAGGCATGTCCCAGATCATTTTTACGAATGTCTTTTAATTTCTCGGCGAGTTTCTCCCTGAAGACAGTTACCGTCAATCGGTTTTCTGGACGCTCCGCCAGGTTGGTGAACTGCCGGGGATCTTTCTGCATGTCATACAGTTCGATTCCGCCGGAAGCGTCTTCCTTATATTGAATATAAGCCCAGCGTTCATCGCGTAATAAAAACCCGCGGTTTCCCTTGTTACGCGGGTCAACACTGAAAGCGGTATCACGCACGCGCTGGCCGGGATCATCCAGCAGCGGTGACAGATCTTTGCCCTGAATTCCCTCTGGTATCTTTAACCCACACAGGCTGCTGATCGTGGGATACAGGTCCAGCAATTCCACTATCGAATCACAAACCGCAGGCTGTTTGCCGGGCACACTGATGATCAAGGGGACTGCCGCCGATTCTTCATGCAGGCTGACCTTGGCCCAGAAGTCATGTTCGCCCAGATGATAACCATGATCGCTGGTGAAGATCACAATCGTCCGATCCTCCAGTCCCGACCGTTTGACGGCTTCCAGAACCTTGCCCACCTGCGCGTCCATGTAGGCCACTGAGGCCAGGTATCCACCCACTGCTTTTTTCTGACGCCGGACATCCATTTTCATATTCAGGCTGGTTTTGTAATTGATTCCCAGTTGGGGAATATCCTCCCAGTCCCCGTCCACTTTTTCAGGTAACACATGTCGGGAGTAAGGTAGAAACGGTGGAAAATAAGTTGCTGGTGCGACAAAGGGAACATGAGGTCGCACAAAACCAACGCCCAGGAAGAAGGGCTCTTCTTTATGTTTTTCAATGAGTTCAACCGCTTTTCGGGCGGTTTTTCCGTCAGAGTGTACCAGGTCACCACCGTCGGCTTCCACCACGACGAAGGTATTCCCCCCTACAGCGGGTTTCTTGCCATCCGGATTGTTTTCCAGAGTCTCCCCTTTTCCGGGCGCCGCCCATTCCGGTCCGGGGCTGTTGAAACGCTCGGTCCACGAAGCAGGATCATCGGTGCCGTCATTGCCTTTTTCAATATCACCGGGAACTCCCATATGATAAATCTTACTGACGCGGGCTGAATAGTATCCCTGATTTTTGAAGTGCTGCGCCCAGGTGGGCCGGTCGCCAATATACGAGCGCGGGCTTACATAGCCGAATGCTTTGGTGGCGTGCGGATAATAGCCCGACATGAAGGAAGCGCGAGAAGGACCGCAATAGGTGGCCTGGCAGTAAGCATGAGTGAAGCGTGTCCCCCGGGCAGCGATGCTGTCGATATGGGGAGTCTGACATACCTGATTCCCGTAACAGGAAAGCGCGGTGGCCGTCAGATCGTCTGAAATAATAAACAGTACATTATAAGGTTTATCAGCCGCTTCAATCTGGTTGACACAGAACAACAGACAGCAGGCCATGAGCTGAAAAGCAGTGTTTTTCATCGTTCGCCCTGAAGATCAAAAGAAGAATGTCAGCTGTAACTGCTATCGTTGCAGCAAATCTTCATTTTATGATTCACAGGAACGGGTCACAACTCTCATTCAGTCATAATCCTCGGCAGGAATGACATCCACAAACGAGACCCCGATGCGCAGTTCATCGAAGTCCGTGGAATAATTACTGACGATCTTTACCCGTTCAATCCGCAGGTCGGGCGCCATCAGTCGCAGGTTCACATCATCCAGATCAGGAATTCGATTCAGAGGCGGGTTCAACCAGAGATCAACTTCTTCCGCTCCCGGTCGAAAAAGTATTCGCGCTACAATTAAGGCCGCCTGTCCGGAGAGCACCTCGCTGGAGGCGGTGTTGATTTCGGTTCCATTCACCTGGCCTGCAGCAGCCCAGTTGCCGCGATCTGCGGATGCCAGTTTTCCGATGCGCAAGCTGGATTCTTCATTACCGAAATCGAGATACGCATATCGACCGCCGCCGGCGTTATCATAGGACTGTGCCATAAAGCTGATCCATAGTATCTCTCCGTCGGCCCCGAAGCCTTTTGTATCAGACAGGGACTTGGGAACCTGCTGTAAATCGAGATATCGTACAGCAACCGTTTCGGACCCTGCTCCCGAACGATACTGCCCCCCCTTCGTCAACAGCATGTTGCCATACTGATCAGAAAATCCGAGCTGCCCGAACAGACGCATATCATTTTTTCCAAGATTGACTTTCTTGGTATCGTGGATGATTGCGGACCGGTTTCGCCCTTGATCAACCCACGGTCCCGCCCAGCCGACACCCCCTGTCAAATCATTGATGCCCTCAGACGCTTTTTCCCCAAGTTGTCTTTCTGAATAATTAAAGCCTTCATACAGAAACGGCTGAGCCGCGATTCGAGCCATGAGAAAGGTTTTCTTAGCGTAATGCGAATCAAAATTGATTGGTTCGAACGCTTTTTCTTCGTCATAAGGCAACTGAAAGTCTTTGATAAACATCACCGACAGGTTGATCGTGGAAACGATGCCGATTCCGATTAACAGAAACCAGCGCCATGTCAAAATCCGTCGTCGTGATTCCGAAACGGGCGCAGTCTTTTTTGCAGCGGAATTGATCTCTATCTCGGACTCCGCCGGGAGAATCAATGGAACATTAAGCTGTTTCTCCCGCTCACGGGCCTGGGCTTCTCCAATCGAGCGAACCTGAAATCGTTCTCGCAGATAAGAATGCAGGAATACGCGACGAAAGGCCTGGTCGGCATTGTCGCTGTCTGTTTTGATCCACTGCTCCAGCTTACGGGCTTCTTCTTCAGAAAGCTCTTCCCCGTCAAGGTAGGCATCAATATTTTCGAGTGCCGTACTCTTTTTGAGGTCCGTTTTAATTTCCGACATTCGCTTCACCGGCAGCTCGCTTTTGAACACAATCCATCAATGTGGTCCGAATCCGGGATAAGGTCACCCGGACCGATCCCATCGAGGTTCCCAGTTCGTCGGCAATCTGTTTGGGTTTTAAATCATCGGTATATCGTAAACCCAGTAACCTGCGTGAACGTTCTGTTAACTGATCCAGGCAGTACTCCAGTAAATCCCGTTCTTCAGTCATCAACTGCTGTACCCGGGAGCAGGCATCCGCCAGCGCGTCCATCGCTTCGCCCATGAACAGCACCCGGTCACGACGTTTACCACGATAAAAATCGGCAATTTTGATCTTCGCTATCCACAATGCCCACGGCAGAAAAGGACGCGTATTATCGTATTCGTCATAGCGGATCGCAATTTCCGCAGCAACTTCCTGTAGCAGATCTTCCGCATCACTGAACTGGGGTGTGGAAGCCACTACAAAAGCCATCAGCGAGGGTTGAACTTTCACCCAGTTCCGCGCGAGCTCTGCACGACTTCGTGCAGATTCTGTCTGTAGTGTTCTCGTTTGTGTCGCATCCATCGGGCACGTACATCTCTTCTTTTGTAACAGTTAGTTTTATTTTACAAAGTTAATGACACCAGACGTAATGAAACTCTGGCTGCAGAGAAAACTGTAATCCGGGCATCTACCAATAGCAATATTTTGTATTGTAGTAGAATGTGTTAAGATTAAATGAAGATACAGGAAGAACTTTGAATCATTCCGATAATTTTCTGAAGTTAGAACGAATCTGACTTTTTTAGAAATTTCCTGTTAACGTTTTGAGGGGTTCTGCGATATACAATAGAAGCCAGAATACCGCCTGCAGGTTAAATCCTGTTTTCGGCCTGAAAATTGATTTCTCTTCATCAGAATCAAGACCTCAGACTCACATTCCCAGTCAGCTTATCCTGCTCCCCCCATCGCAAACTTAGTGCTACTAATACGTATTCGTACAATTTCTGCGGTTCCCTCTTTGCCAATCTTCGAAGGCATTTTTCACTCACAGGACCTTACTGTATCTGTCTGAGCAGTATCTGCCTGGAAAGCCGATTTATTCTCCTCCCCTGGAATCGGACTTGAGTTCAGACCACACATTCTGATATAAACATACGGTTATGCAATCAGTCTCCAGCTTCTTCACTTGAGAGTGTCGACAGCTGGGTCGATAGAAATCAATTCGCGATAAAAAACAGGGGGGCCCGATGCTGACATTCTCCAGCGAACGGAATGAGCATCACTCCAGTTCACGGCGGCAGTTTCTGCAAATGGGGACACTCGGTCTCGCCGGGCTGACGCTGGCCGATCTGTTATGCGCTGAATCACAAGCTGGCATAACCAGTTCCAATAAATCCATCATCAATGTGCATCTGGATGGTGGTCCACCGCATATGGATATGATTGACCTGAAACCGGAAGCCCCGGCTGAAATTCGGGGAGAATTCCTGCCTGTCGCTACAAACGTCACCGGCATACAACTTTGTGAACTTCTGCCACGCATGGCGGCCCAGGCAGATCGCTTTGCCTTTATCCGGTCTCTGGTCGGTTCTGCCGGCGCTCATGATGCTTTTCAATGCCAGTCCGGTTTCAATAAGAAGGATCTGAACTCAACGGGTGGACGGCCCGCACTGGGATCTGTCGTCTCGAAACTGGAAGGGACTCCAGAAGACCGTACTCCTTTGTTTGTGGATCTGATGCAGGGCCGTGGCCTGGTTCGAAACAGTGCCCGTCCCGGCTTTCTCGGACCGTCTTTTCAGCCATTCCGACCCGATCTTTCGGACCTGTTTGAACGCCAGCTGGAAAAAGGGATGCAGAATGAACTGAAACGACTGGGAACAGATCATCAAGTCAGCCTCAAACTGAATCCGACACTCAGCCTGCAACGACTGGAAAGCCGCAGGTCTCTGCTTTCCGAACTGGATTCGATCCGCAGCAGAGTCGATGCCAGCGGCATGATGGATGCCATGGACCGTTTTTCCCAACAGGCCGTCAGTATTCTCACATCCGGCCGACTTGCCGATGCGCTGGACCTCTCCCTGGAAGATCCGGAGAGCCTGGCGCGCTATACCCCGGCAAACCCGACTGAGCGACCACGTTTTTACACCAGTGAAGGTCCGCAGGCAGTCAAAAAGTTTCTGCTGGCGCGACGACTCGTGGAAGCAGGTGTCCGCTGTGTCAGTCTCTCCATCAGTGATTTTGATACCCACTCCAGCAACTTCGACCGGCTGCGTCAATTGCTTCCCATCGTGGATCACGGATTGACGGCCCTCATCACCGATCTGGAAGAGCGTGGCATGCTGGATGATGTGACCATCGTTGCCTGGGGTGAATTTGGACGTACGCCTCGCGTCAACTCTAAAAAAGGTGGCCGCGATCACTGGCCTCGCGTAGGCCCTGCGATCCTCGCCGGCGGCGGGATGCGTACCGGGCAGGTCATCGGCGCGACCGATCGTACGGCGAGCGCCGTCAAAGAACGCCCGGTGCATTATAAAGATATCTTCGCCACCCTCTATCACAACCTGGGGATCGATCCGCATGCTGTCACAATTGAGGATCCCCACGGGCGGCCGCAGTACCTGCTTGACGCGGGTACCCGCATCGCTGAACTCGGCTGATCAGTCTCTCTGACATGCATCCTGGCTGTGAGGAATCCCTCTCCTGCTTGTTTCACTCGATTATGACGGGTATGATCGAACTCACTGTGAGGGCCTCCTCGCATTCCAACCGCATCACTGAAACAGCCGCTTTCTGACAGGAGAGACTCAACGATGAAACAGATACTCACAATCGGAATCGTTCTATTCGGATTCAGCAGTCTGCACGCCACACAAGCCGCTGACCTGCCGCAATACAAACCACTCTTCAACGGCAAAGACCTGACCGGCTGGGTGAATGTTAACACGGACAAAGATACCTGGTACGTCAAGGATGGCATGCTGGTCTGCACAGGACACCCGATCGGTGTGATGCGTACCGACAGGCAGTATGAAAATTTTCTGTTACACATCGAATGGCGTCACATGGAAGCGGGCGGTAACTCGGGTGTTTTTGCCTGGAGTGAAGGTACCGTTCCCGAAGGTAGACGGCTGCCTAAAGGGATGGAGATCCAGATGCTGGAACTGGACTGGGTCAATCAGCATAAACTGAAAGATGGCAGCCTGCCCCCCATCGCGTATGTGCATGGCGAACTCTTCGGTGCCAACGGACTCATCACCACTCCTGATAACCCGCGGGGAACACGCAGTAAATCCATCGAGAACCGCTGTAAAGGAAAAGGGGAATGGAATGTGTATGATGTCGTCTGTGTGGATGGCGTCGTCAAACTTTCCGTAAATGGCAAATTTGTCAACGGAGTCCGGAATGCATCCATCAAAAAAGGCTATCTCTGCCTGGAATCAGAGGGAGCGGAAATCCAGTTTCGCAATATCCAGATCATGGAACTCCCCCCAGGTGTCACGACACAGGAACAGACAGCCCCTTTGCTGAAATAACCTCAGCACGCGGGATCGAGACTGCAGAGCCAATTCCTTAACTAACCTCAGTAAATCAAAGGGGTTGTGGCTGTTGAGATTCTTGACGTTCAGTCAGCAGTCGCCTATAATTAGGGATATACAGGTCCGCTAACCAGCGGAGCTGTCTGCGCAAGCGCTCCCTGAGGGTTTGCGCACACAAACTCCCTCCTTATTTATCCTGCCTGAGACTGTGATGCGATATATGATTTCCAGCACACAATCGAGTCCTGCCTTGTTTCGGACGACTGGCCTGTTCCTGTTCCTGTTCGGTGCGGTGATCAGTTTTCTGTGCAGCGTCGAAAATGCATCTGCTGCTCCTGATGCGAAACCACAGACAGGGGTGGCCATTTATCGCAAACTCTGTATTGAATGTCACGCAACCAATGGCAAAGGTGTTACTGATAAAGCCAACCCGTTCCATGGCAGGAAAACACTCGATGAGCTGACGATGCTCATCGAAGAAACCATGCCCGAAGAAGATCCGGAACTCTGTGAAGGCGAAGACGCCCGGCAGGTAGCTGAATATGTCCTGCAGCATTTTTTCACATCTCCATCTGAAGAGAACAGCCAGGACGCGCGGGTTCAGTTATCCCATATGACTGTCAGACAGTATCTGTATACGACAGCCGACCTGATGTCCTCGTTTCTGGGAACGGCAAAAACCACGACGAAAGAACGGGGGTTACGAGCAGAATATTATTCAACGCGTAATTTCCGTGGCGACAAACGGGTGGAAAAACGCATCGATCCCGTCATCAATTTTCAGTTTGGTGACAAAACGCCTGTCGACAAAATCAAGAACGCCGAAGAATTTTCCATGAAATGGGAAGGTTCGGTTCTGGCAGAAGAAACGGGTGATTACGAATTCATTCTCAAAACAGAAAATGGGGCAAGACTGTGGGTGAATGAGCAGGAACCTGTCATTGATGAATGGGTCAGTTCCCAGGGGCGTGCCAGGGAACACAAAGCGACCATCCGTCTGCTGGCTGGTAAACCATATACATTGAAATTACATGTATTCAAATACAAAGAGAAATCTTCGTCTGTCGTTCTGGAATGGAAACCGCCTCACAAAGCGCAGGAAGTCATCCCGGCACGGAATCTGGCCCCTCAACAGGTTCCCACCACGTTTATCTGTTCAACGATTTTCCCGCCGGACGACAGTGTTTCAGGCTACGAACGGGGGATCGCCGTTTCCAGATCCTGGGACGAAGCCACAACATCCGCGGCGCTTGAAGTCATGGCAACTGCCATCAAACACCTGGATCGACTGACGGGCACAAAACAGGATGATAAAAATAGAACCGATAAAATCAGGCAGTTCTGCCAGCGTTTTGCCGAACATGCGTTTCGTCGTCCACTGACTGACGAACAGAAAGCATTCTTCGTTGATCAGCATTTTCAGAAAGATCTGCCTGTCGAACTCGCTACCAAGCGGGCGATCCTGCTGATTTTAAAGTCGCCCCGTTTTCTGTATACCGATCGTGAGTTTGATACCCCCGACAGTTTCGACATCGCCTCCCGGATCTCCTATGGCTTATGGGATTCCATGCCGGATCGACAATTATTCGACGCAGCCAAAGCGGGTCGTCTGAAAACTCCGGAGCAGATCAGACAGCAGGCCCAGCGGATGCTCGATGACCCACGGGCCCAGGCCAAGCTGCGTTATTTTTTCCATCACTGGTTGCAACTGGATGAAAAAGAAGAGCTCGCGAAAGACAAAGCACTTTTCCCGGACTTCGATGACCAGGTTGTTTCCGACCTGAGAACTTCACTCGACCTGTTTATTGATGATGTCGTCTGGAACAGCAGTTCCGATTACCGTCAGTTACTCCTGGCAGACTATGTGTATCTCAATCCGCGACTGGCGAAAGTTTATGGTGTTGAACTGCATGGGGATGCAGAATTCCAGAAAGTATCCCTCGACCAGGACAAGCGGGCTGGCGTGATTACTCACCCCTACCTGATGGCCAATTTCGCGTATCATAATTTGAGTTCCCCCATCCACCGAGGTGTGTTTGTCACGCGACGGTTGCTGGGACGTTCGCTGAAACCGCCTCCCCAGGCAACCGAGTTCAAAGATGGTGACTTCAAACCGGGGATGACCACCCGCGAAAAAGTGGCCCTCATTACCAAACCATCTGCCTGCATGTCCTGCCACAGTATCATTAATCCACTTGGTTTTAGCTTGGAGCATTTTGACGCGATTGGCCGATACAGAGAAAAAGAAGACGATCGAACCATAAACGCGACCTCCGAGTTGCCGACCCTTTCGGGTGACCCCGCCAGATTTAACGGCGCGCGAGACCTGGCAGAGTTTATTGCCAGCGATCATCAGGCGCATGCTGCTTTTGTCGACCAGTTGTTCCACCAGGCAGTCAAACAACCGATTAATGCCTACGGACCGAATATCCGTGAAGAATTAACCACCAGATTTGAAAATTCCGGTTATAATATACAACAGCTATTGATCGAAATTATGCAGGTTGCTGCTTTACATCAACCTCAATCCTGAGAAAGAGACAGACCATGGCTTTTCAATCCCGCCGCGCATTCCTCAAAGAACTGGGACTCTCCACCGCCGTCCTGCCGCTGATCATGCATCTGCCCAGTCTCGGCTTTGCCGCCGACGCTCGCATTCGCAAACAGCGTCTCATCGTGATGTTCAGCCCTAACGGTATCGTGCCGAAAGCCTACTGGCCCGATGAAGTGGGAGACAAATTCGAACTCAAAGAAATCATGGAGCCATTGAAACCTTACCAGGACCAGATGCTGGTGATCAAAGGGATCGCCGATCGTGTGCGCGGCGATGGAGACAGCCACATGCGCGGCATGAGCTGTCTGCTGACCGGTATCGAATTACTGCCGGGTAACATCCAGGGAGGTTCTCACACACCCGCCGGCTGGGCCAGTGGAAATTCAATCGATCAGGAAATCAAACACTTCCTGCAAAGTCAGAAGGAGACGCGGACCCGGTTCGGATCGCTGGAGTTTGGCGTGAATGTTCCGCACCGCGCCGATCCCTGGACACGTATGGTCTATGCCGGTTCCAACAAACCGATCGCCCCCATTGATGACCCGTACCAGATGTTTGAAAAGATCTACGGATCCATGAAAGACCGCAAGAGTCTCGCCAGCATTCTGGATGACGTCCGTGAAGACCTGAAAAAGGTGCGCACAAAACTCAGCAAAGCCGATCGCCAGTTACTGGAAGAGCATGAGAGCTATGTCAGACAGATGGAACAGGAACTGAAAGCGAGCCAGGATCAGAAACTGGCGGTCGAAGTTCCCATCCAGGAAGTCGGAATCAAAAATGACAACGACAACATGCCGGTCACCAGTAAAATGCAGATCGACCTGATGGTCAACAGCCTTGCCAACGATATGGCACGCATCGCGACACTGCAGTATACCAACTCGGTCGGTCAGGCACGCATGAAGTGGCTGGGGATCGACGATGGGCACCATTCACTTTCCCATAAACCGGACAGTGATGAAGAATCACAGCTGAAACTCACGAAGATCAACAAGTGGTTCTGTGAGCAACTGGCTTACCTTGTGAAAAAGCTCGACACCACGCCCGAACCCAACGGCGATGGTACAATGCTGGATAATACCACCATCGTCTGGACCAACGAACTGGGTAAAGGAAACTCACACACGCTGAATGACGTGCCCCTGGTGCTGATCGGGAAAGGCCTCGACTTCAAAATGGGCCGTTCCCTGCAGTTCAAAAATCTGGCACACAACCGTCTGCTGATGTCGTTCGCTCACGCCATGGGACACCGGGTCAAAACCTTCGGTAATCCCGATTTCTGCGGCGATGGCATCATTTCCGAACTGACCTGATTCTCTGCTGACTGACTCAGATGAAAATTGAAACTGCGTGCCGCTTTCCTGTTGATGGCGACACGCAGTTTTTTTGTTTTAGCCTGCATTTGTTTTTCTGATCTTTCGTCCGCACTCACTGCGGACAGACGGTTTCATTCCCGTGAAACAGTCAATAAGATCATAGGACATAGAAGTCTTTCAGAAAATCAGCATCAAAGGAACAACCGCATGGATCATATCACCCGCCCCGATGAACAGGATGAATACTTCTTTGAAGAGGGTTGCTTCATTCTGGAAATGTCCCACCCTGATGTCGATCCGGAAGTCTCGCTCGCCAGAGCCCGCGTGGAACCCGGTAAGAAAACCCGCTTTCATCGACTCAAAGGCACCTTTGAACGTTATATCATGCTCTCGGGAACCGGCCTGGTCGAAGTCGGCGACTATCCACCGACCGAAGTTCATCCCGGCGATGTTGTCCGCATCCCCCCCGACACTGATCAGAGCATCACCAATATCGGTGAAGACGACCTGGTTTTCTTCGTCGTCTGCAATCCGCATTTCCTCAAATCATGCTATATCGACTCGGAAGAACTGAGAAAATCAGGCAGCTGAACCTGTTTTCCACTTACCCCTCTATCGGAAAGTCAAAAAAGGGCTGTTATTTTATTAAGTTTAGATATTGATTTCCCTTCTAAGCTTAACATACAATAAGTACCTGATTTCGTTAACCTTAAGTACCCCACCGCACTCTTCCCACCTTCATTGATTAAACAAAGGCTACTTATGAGTTTTTTCACTCCGCGCCCGGCGCGTCGTTCCGGTTTTACCCTCATCGAGTTGCTGGTCGTCATTGCGATTATTGCGATTCTGATCGCCCTGCTCCTGCCTGCCGTACAACAGGCCCGGGAAGCAGCCCGCCGCAGTCAGTGTAAGAATAATATGAAGCAGATCGGACTGGCTCTGCACAATTACCATGATGTGTATGTCACATTCCCGATTGGATCACGTACACCCAACGACCAGCCTAACAACTGGCGTTTCGCCTTGTTGCCTTACATGGATCAGGCCAATATTTATGAAAAGACCAAAACCGGTCCGGGCACGGATGTCGATTTCTGGGAAGGGGGCGGTGGCACTTACAACGGTGATACCCTGCTCTTCAAAGACAAAATCATCACCCCCATATTCATGTGCCCCTCCAGTGCTTCCCCCCAGTTTGAATACGCCAACGGTGAACCCGGACAGGGATCTCAAGGGCATCAGTATGTCGGAATCATGGGTGCATACCCTGATCCCGCAGGCCGCATGAATGTTTCTTACCAGACGCAGTACTTCAGTTTTGCAACGAATACAGGTTGCCTGCTGATTAATGAATGCCGTGGACTGCGGGATATTACAGACGGCTCTTCCAATACCATTATCATCGGAGAGCAGTCACGCAGTTCAGCGAGTGCACCGAAACTGATGCAGTCAATTTACACCTCTGGCTGGGCGGGAACGAGTACCGGCGGCACAGTCGCACAATGGATTGCCGGACCCGCGGGTCAACATAAGTTTGGCACCGGAGTCACTTCGGTCTTTCACAGCCCCAATCCGACTTCCACGGGGACAGAAGCCGACGCCAAATGGGACTGGAACACACCTTTGACTTCACATCATACCGGCGGAGTTCATGTTCTGCTGGGCGATGGTGCGACCCGCTTCCTCAGCGACAATACGGATCTGGTTCTGATCCAGAAACTCTGTGTCCGTGATGACGGGCAAACCATTGGTGAGTGGTAAGCGACTCTAGCACGTGCTCTCAACCGGATAATAAAATACCATCCCATGATACGATTCACTGCAAGCAAGATCGCATCACTTTTCTACAACTGGAACCGTCTCATGTCTGATATGAACTGGAATCTGTTAAAAGCCACGGCTGGTCTGTTCCTGGTAACTGCGTTCGTCTCCGGCTGCGGCGGCGAAACCGATGCGCGGCCTGCTGTCGAAATCAAGGGGACTGTGACATTGGATGGTTCTCCCCTGCAAGAGGCCAGCATCCAGTTCACCTCACCTAAAACCGGGGAAAGCGCCTATGCCAACCTGGATGGCAGCGGTCAGTACTCAATCACCTTTCCCAAAGCCGACATCGGTTCTGTCTATGAAATCACCATCACTCCACCGGTGGTCGACGAACAAAATGCCATGGCTTTAGCAGAACAGCCGAAAGAAAAAACAGCCTCCCGAATTCCCGCGAAATATGCCAGCCGCACAACCAGCGGACTGACCACCCGGATCGCACAGGCGGGAACACACGAAGCCAACTTTGATCTGAAAAGTAAATAGTAACCAGTTACCCCACAATTCACGGTATATTTCCCGGCACTCTTTTTACTTAACATTTTTAACTATCTCCGTTTCACTGCATGATGCGGGAAGTTATACTCAATTGATCGGTGATGATTTTATCGAGAGCGCATCGGATTTATCCCTGGCATCTCTCGAACTAATATACTCGGTCCACATGGCCTGGGAGACGCTACAGTAAAACTGGACACAGTCTAACACACCTCATTGGCTGAACATCAAAAAGGATCCTCTTATGAAATCGCCACTCGCCCCGCTCCTGCTTGCCGCCCTGGCGTTGTTGATTCCCACGCAGGCCTTCGCCGAACTTCAGGCAGGTGCCACCATTGTGGATGTCACTCCTACCAAATTCCCCGTACTCGTTAACGGCAGCATGACTAGTCGCAGTGTGAGTACGGTCAAAACCAAAGTCAACGCCCGCGCCATCGTAGTCGCTGACGGAGAAGAGCGACTGGCGATTGTCGTCGTCGACAGTTGCATGCTGCCTCGGCCTCTTCTGGATGAAGTCAAAACGTTAACAGCACAACGTACGAAAATTCCCGCGGACCATATTCTGATTTCTGCCACACATGCCCACTCGGCCCCTTCCAGTCTGGCCTGCCTGGGAACCGACGCCGATCCCGAATACGTGCCCTTCCTCAGAGGCAAACTGGTCGATGCGATCGCGGCTGCGGAAGCGAATCTGGAACCGGCCCAGGTGGGCTGGGGATCAGAAAACGCCGCCGACTACACGGCCCTCAGACGCTGGATCCTGCGTCCTGATCGTCTTAGAGATGATCCGTTCGGCAACCCGACCGTCCGCGCCACGATGCACGCCGGTACTAACTGGGATAATGCTGTCGGGGAATCAGGACCGGAAGATCCCGAACTATCGCTGATTTCATTCCGTGCCAAAAATGGTCGGCCCATCGCTCTGCTGGCGAATTTCTCCATGCACTATTTTGGCGATGGGGCACTCTCTGCCGATTACTTCGGCCTGTACTGTAACGGTCTGCAGGAAAAACTGGGCAAAAAAGATGTGAAAGACGCACCAGCGTTTGTCGCCATCATGTCGCATGGCTGCAGTGGTGACATCTACCGTCGTGACTACACGAAACCCAAAGATCAGTGGGCCATCACCGATGACATTAACGAGTATGCAAACGGACTGATCAAAATCACCATGCAGGCATATGAGAACATCAACTACCTCGAAGATGCCGATATCGAAATGGCGGAAAATCGCCTGCAGATGAACTATCGCGTTCCCAATAAACAGCTGCTGGAGTGGTCACAACGCATCGTCAAAGAACTTGGCGATCGTCTTCCCAAAACACAGGAAGAAATCTACGCACGGGAGCAGGTCATTCTGCACGAACGCCAGTCCACGGAAATCGTCACGCAGGCACTCCGCATCGGCGACATCGCGATCACGACCACTCCCAATGAAACCTATGCACTCACCGGACTAAAACTGAAACGACAGAGCCCACTGGCTAAAACCATGGTCATCGAACTGGCCAATGGGGGCGATGGCTACATCCCCCCGCCTGAACAGCATCTGCTGGGTGGTTATAACACCTGGGCTGCCCGTTCAGCGGGTCTCGAAGTATTGGCCGAACCCCGCATTGTAGAATCCGATCTGGAACTGCTGGAAAAAGTGACCAATCAACGTCGCAAGTTCTATCAGCAGAGTCGTGGACCGGCGGCAGAAGCGATTCTTTCGCTTAAACCAGCCGCGTACTGGCGTCTGGATGAATTCAATGGTCCGCGAGCCCGCGATCTTTCCGGTAATCAACGCGATGCCTTCTATGAACCGGCGATCGCGTATTTCCTGGAAGGACCGGAATCGAAATCATTCTGTAAAGAAGGTGAAACCAACCGCGCCGTGCACTTTGCCGGTGATCGTCTGCAAACCCGTATCAATGATCTCGGCGACCAGTTTACCATCTCACTCTGGCTCTGGAATGGCATGCCCCTGGATGCCCGTGACATCAGTGGCTGGATGTTTTCACAGGGTCCCGATCATGGTCTGGCCGCATATGGTGACCACCTGGGAGTCGGCGGCAACCAGTTTCCCGGGAAGCTGGTTTTCATGAATGGAGCCGACCGCAAACTGCATGCTGGCAAAACAGCCATTGAACGCTGGACCTGGAACCAGGTAACCCTGGTCCGCAATGGGAAGTCGCTCAAGGTCTTTCTGAACGGCAAACCGGAAATCGAACTCGAGACCACTTCCGCAAAACCTGGTCCCCTGCTCGATCAGCTCTTCTTTGGAGGACGCACCGACAACCAGTCCAACTGGGAAGGTCGCCTGGATGAAATCGCCGTGTTCAATCGTGTTCTCTCAGACGAGGAAGTCGCAAAACTGACAAAATAGCTTCCTGATTTCATAATACTGCATTGAGTCTCAGCCCGATTGCCACTGCGATCGGGCTGATTTCATTGGCTTACTCTGGAATTTCACTTTCTCTGTCTCGAGCAGGAATCCGGCATATTCATTCCCTCCCCTCGATTCTATAATGGGAAAGGACACCAATTCATATCAATTGCATTCCGTTTTCCACTCTGATTTCTGCGCCCCATGATTGAACACGACTATTCCACGATCGACCGGATTTTGCGCCGCGGTTTGCTTTTCGTGGTCACAGTCTGTTTTGCGCTGACACCAATCGCGGCCCCGGATTTCTGGTGGCAGTTGAGTCGGGGCCGCGCCGTTCTCTCTGAGTTGACGCCTCCCGGTCCACTGCTGACAGCAGGCACGAGCGTCGCTGAAGCGGACTGGCTGGGGGGACTCCCTTTTTACCTGACTCTGCAGTTCGCCGGCGTTACAGGCCTGATGCTGTCCAAGTTTCTGGCCGCAGGCTTGCTGGCCTATTGTATCATGCGTCATTTTGAGGCCCGTTTGTACTGGACCGTCTTTTCGATTGTCGTATTAACCTTAATCACGGCAAACTCTGCCTGGCAACCTGTGCCGCGCCTTCTCGACTGCTGGTTTCTTCTGCTGACCTGGCTGTTGACGGAACGCTGGGCGAATGCTCCTGATACAAAAAAAATGCTCCTCGTTCTACTGACGCTGCTGACCTGGGCCAATCTGGGCCCGCTTTGTCTGTTGGGAATTGTTGTGGTCGCCTGCGTTCCCTGGCTTCCCGGGATCCGGCCAGAAAACCCCACTCTAAGCTTCAAGCAACCCTGTCTGCTCGTATTGTCATCGTTACTTGCAATCATGCTGACACCGCGGGGCTGGTTCACTCCCTATGATTCGTTCATCCAACTGTTCCCCGCCCTGTTTTACGATCAGAGTCTGCTCGCGCTGACTGTCTGGCGTCCTACCTTCGAAACGGGATTGACTGTCGAACTCATCGGGCTGGGAATTTTGACAGTCGGCATGGTGATCTACCTGCTGGCTTCTTCTCGTGGGTGGATTGAAAGCATTCTTTTCGTCCTGTTTGCGATTCCTGCCTGGACCAATCAGGACTGCCTGGCTCCCTGTGTGGTTGGCATTTGCCTGCTCGCCTGCCAGTGTCTGGCTACCTCCCCCGTTTCGTTTCAAAAGCTGAAGCTGAATCGGTACATCTCTCCTTCACTGGGAAGATATTTACTGGCAATAGGCATCGTCGTAATCTGCTGGAAGTCCGCGTCGGGAACATTGGCAGGTCAGCCACAGCGTCTGGGTTGGGGGATTACGCCCGAACTGGACATCACACTGCTGGCACAAGCCATTGGTCCGATCGACTATGAAGGAACTGCCCACGGCATGGACATCGCTGCCACCGGCATGCTGACCTGGATTAAAGCCGACCGCAAAATCCGTCCCGTCCGAACGCTCCGACAGGCACTGCTGCAGGGCAAACTGTACGAAGAACTCTCGCTGAATGCCGAACTTTCTAACGGCTGGGAATTTCAACATCCCCGTGCCGACAACAGCTGGGGAGGCTGGTGGATTCGTCTCAAAAGCAGAAACTGCCAGCTTCTACTGGTTCCAAATGGAGATGCACAAACAATTCGCGCGCTGGTCAACAGCCGCTGGCAGCCGATGTCGGTCGATGCAGCCGTCGTCCCGTATGGCTGGTCGGGAGAGCTGTTGAGCAGTCCCAAAATTGTAGCCCTGCTACCCGTCAAAGACTTCCTGAATCGTCAACAGTGGACCTATTCACTCCCCGATCCGTCCGGCACGCCAGAGTGCTCCGACTGGTGGGGCATTCTGACCGGTTCACCCAATCTGCAACCGGCGTTATTGCAGGCGCGCACCTTTCGCGCCATGAAGCTGTATACTGCCGCGCTGCGCGTGTTGCATCCGTTGTTACAGCATTATCCGACACCTGAAGTTCGCCGAGAGTTCATCCTCTGCCAGAAAGAGCTGGCTTACCAGGAAAAACTGGATCTGGGTTTACCCACACCCAGTTCTCTCAGAAGAATTGTCCTGAGGCAAATTGAAAACAATTCCAATGACGATCTCACCCAGGCAGGACCAATGCTCAATGTAACGGTATCTCCTCTTCGTACCTCACATTCCATCGAACGTGCCATTCAGCATTATATACATGGCGACTGGGAAGCGGCTCTCAGTGAATTATCCAACAGTGACAGCGAGTCATTGTACGCCAAAGCACAGATTCAGCTGGAATCAGGCAACCCTGACGCGGCGGCTGAAACGTTTCGTGAACTGATCAGACTGCACCCCGACGATCAACTGGCGGGGCCCAGTCAGAATATGTTGGATTCGCTGCAATGATCCGAAAATATCCGTTGATACCACCAGTGCTGATACTGCTGCTGGCCTGTCTTTCAGGAACCGCCTGGTATCTGAACGGCTCTCAAGAAAACGATCTGTTTCTCCCCAAAGTGCGCGCCTCCGGGCAACCGGTCAAAATGAAACAGTGTTGTGAATGCCACGACAAAGTCTGCCAGCAATACGCGGGCGCACCGCATCTGAGGACGCTCCGCAAAGCCACTGATCCCGATGTCATCGACAAATTTGCCGGCAGGGAAGTTACGCTCAAAGAGAACGGACACACTTATCAGTTTTACAAAGACCATGACGAACTCTGGGTGAAGTGCGACGGCTATCCCAGTCCGGTTCGCATCGAATGGTTCTTTGGCTCCGGCCTGCATGCGATTACTCCGGTTTCGCTGTTCCCGAATGAACAGGGAGAATCAGAACTGCTGCAGCACATCGTTTCCTGGTACCCGCCTGACAAGTTAGGCATCACCCTCGGTCTGCAGGAACTGGCTCACGAACAGACAGGCATTCAGGCGTTAGGGGAAGTCAGCTCGCATACCAGCACGTTGAACTGCTTTGGCTGCCATACGTCTTACCTGGGCGATGTCCAGGGAGAAATCAATACGAAAGAGATGATCCCCGGCGTCTCCTGTGTTCGTTGCCACCTGGAAGGGGAAGCACACATCCAGGCTGCGGAACGGGGAGACAAGAATTTACACATTCTCAACTGGAATCAACTGTCGCCTCTCGATTCGATCAATCGTTGTGGAGAATGTCATCGCCGTTCCGATCAACTGGAACCGGACGAACTCCATCCGGATAATGAATTATTGATTCGCTTCGCTCCCGTGGGGCTGTCCCAGAGCCCCTGTTTCCTGAAACAGAATGATGTCATACTGGCTGATGGAAAAACAGCTCGCATGGACTGTACCACCTGTCACAACCCCCATCAGCAGGCGAGTCGGGATCCTGAATACTATCGTCAGATCTGTCTGAAATGTCATAGTGATCTGAAAGATCATGCTCCCGTCTGTGCCAAAGAATCCATGCAAAGTCAGTGCCTGCAATGCCATATGCCTGCCGTTGAGGTTCACGACAATCTCCCGTTCACAGATCACTGGATTCGCATTCGTGAACGCGATAAGGAACGCTTCCCGGAATTTCTGCTGAACAAATCAAACTGATGTTGTCAGAAGTCGCATGGCCTACTACTATGAAAGTGTAACTTAACTGCAAGGTATATTGTGACTGCAAAAGTACTGTCTATCCTGTTTACTCTGCTGATTCTGGTTTGCCCCTTTAACTGCATGCCCGAAAGCGCAGCTGGTACGGACACTCAAACGGCGAGTTGCTGCAGTCATTGTCAGTCACAATCAGAGCAGTCTCCTTTGACACCGGCTCCGGAATCGGACTGCTGTCAGTGTCTCTGTTCGGGAGCCATTCAAGAGCAGGCGCCCCAACTTGACGATGCGGTCACTGCTATCTGCTGGATCACGCTCCCGCTCATCCACGTCAACGGTCAGTCACACTTTGACGATCGAGCGCTCTTCGCAATTCCACCGGAGCCTGTTCCGCTTCATGGTCGCGCGCTGCGCTGTCAGCAGATGTCTTTTCTCTGCTGATCTCATTCTGAATCTTCGATTCGTTCCTGTTACTCGATCTTAGCTTCGATTCTGCTGCGCGCATCCTTCTGTAACGCGTCGGTAGAAGCCTTCAGAATGATACTCCATGATTCGGTTTTCACTCATTCCCTGGGAATATGGCGTCCGTAATCTCTTCAGGAGACCGGTGCGCACCCTGCTGACACTGTCTGGTTTGACCACGGTCATCGTCCTCGTATTTATCGTGATCGGCTTTATCCGTGGACTGGAACACTCACTCACCGCCAGTGGCGATCCTCAAGTTGCCTTGCTGTTTTCGCTGGGCATGGGAGAAAACCTCGAGTACTCATCCATTCCCATGCGCAGCAGTGAACTGGTAGCAGCCAGTGTCGCAGGAATCAAAGAATTTCAGGATCGTAAATATGTCTCGCCGGAACTTTACCTGGGAACACAGATTGAACTGCCTGGTCTGGATCACACGGCCATGGGGCTGGTTCGGGGAGTCACACAGTCCGCCCTTCTGGTCCGCAGGCAGGTGGAACTGGAATCAGGTAACTGGCCTGCCCCGGGTGAGGTACTGATTGGCACACTCGTCGCTACCAAACTGGGACTGACTGATCAGCAGTTAGCAACAGGCGAGAATATCGTTCTGGAGGGGCGTACCTGGCGGATCAGTGGCATCTTTTCTGCGGCTGATTCCGCATTTGAATCAGAAATCTGGTGTCGCCTGGATGAACTGCAGCAGGCAATGAAACGCCAGGATCTGAGTCTGGTCGCGGTCACCATGAACTCACCGGCTGATTTTCCCGATCTCGATTTGTTCTGTAAAGAACGCCTGGATCTCGAACTGCAGGCACTGCGCGAAATCGATTATTACCAGGGTCTGAAAAAAGATTATGGGCCGATTCGCATGCTGGCCTGGCTGGTCGTTTTTCTCGTTTCGGGTGCAGGAGTCTTTGCCGGTCTGAATACACTCTATGGCGCCGTCGTCGGCCGTACGCGTGAATTATCCACACTGCAGACACTCGGTTTTTTACGCCGTGCAATTGTGATCAGCCTGATCCAGGAAGGCGTTCTGCTGGCCACTGCTGCCAGTCTGATTGCCGCCCTGATCGCTGTGTTTCTGATTAACGGAGTGGCGGTCCGTTTTACCATGGGAGCGTTTTCGCTCCAGATCGATAGTATTTCCCTGTTAATCGGCTGCGGTGTCGGCGTCTTGCTGGGTCTGCTGGGGGCGATTCCCCCTGCACTCCGGGCACTCCGCCTGCCTGTCGTCGATGGTTTAAAATCTGTTTAACCGACACTCGAACGCTGTGTTCGAATCTCTATTTTTCAAAAGGATTGAAACAAATGAAATTTCTTATGAACCCGATTCTCTTCTCTGCCGTTGCCGTCAGTCTGGTTACCGGTTGTGGACAGTCAACTCCTGCTCCGGAACAGACGACCGCGACTGAACCTGCTGCAGCCCAATCTGCAACGACTTCTGAGGTCCTGCTCACCAGCGAACCGGCGGGCGCTGAAGAAGTGATCGCGGCCCGTAAATCTGCTGAAGATGATGCGGAGGTCGTCGTTGTCGGCCGCATCGGTGGCAGCGAAAATCCCTGGGTCGATGGTCGCGCTGTGTTTTCGATCGTCGATAACTCCCTGAAAGCCTGCTCCGATATTGAAGGGGATGGCTGTGAAAAGCCCTGGGATTACTGCTGCGAAACGGACAAGCTTCCGACTTCGACGGCACTGGTCAAAGTCGTGGATCAGGATGGCACCCTGATTAATGAAGATGCCCGTCAGCTGTTAAACCTGAAAGAACTGCAGACCGTCGTCGTCAAAGGCAAAGCCAAACGGGATGACGCTGGAAATCTGACCGTGTTTGCTAATGGAATCTTTGTACGGAAGTAAACCATGTCACAAGTAGACCTTTCCCAATTAGCCATTGATCGCAGTGCGCCCTCCCAGGTAAGAGGGCACACGCGATTGCGGCTTGTCACGCGTTTTCTGCTGCCAGGAGTTCTCGTGCTGGGTTTCCTGGCGCTGATCTCCTGGGCGAGCCGTGACCTGATCTTTCCCCCCCGGCAGGTCACCGTCATGCCTGTGATTGTCACACAATCATCCATTCGGAATGCCGGCACTCCTCTCTTCCAGGCAGCAGGCTGGGTCGAACCTCGGCCCACGCCTGTCCGCGTGGCTGCCTTATCACCCGGGGTCATCGAAGAACTGCTGGTGGTCGAAGACCAGAAAGTGAAACAGGGGGAACCGATTGCTTTACTGGTCAAAGAGGACGCCGCACTGACACTGCGTGCGGCAACCGCGAACCTCAAACTGCGTGAGGCGGAACTCGAACAGGCCAAAGCCACTCTGGCAGCTGCGGAAGTACGTCTGGCACAACCGGTCCACCGCGAAGCAACCTTAAGAGCCGCCGAAGCAGAACTGGCGAAAATTGAAACAGAACTTAAAAACCTGCCTTTTATGGTGCGTCGTGCCCAGGCAGAACTAAATTTTGCCCAGACCGATTATAAACGCCGCCTGTCTGCGAAAGCAGCCGTCACCCAACGATCCGTTGATGAAGCGTTGACTGCGCTGGAATCGGCGCGGGCTGCGTCAGAAGAACTGGAGGGCCGCAAAGTCTCCCTGGTCGCAGAACGCAAAGCACTCAAAGCACGCTGTATCGCTCTACAGAGAGAACTGGATCTGCTGACCGAAGAAATACAAGCACGGGACGAAACGGTCGCGATCATCCAGGCAGCGGCCGCACGGCTCGACCAGGCGCGCGTCGCCGTCGATCAGGCAAAATTGACTTTAGACCGCATGACGATTCGCGCCCCGGTTTCCGGTCGCATTTACCGACTGATTGGACACCCCGGATCGAGTGTCGGCAACATGCTCACACAAACGACCGGTTATGATGGCAGCACCGTCGTCACCATGTATCAGCCGGAAATGTTGCAGGTGCGCGTGGATGTCCGCTTTGAAGACATCCCCAAAGTCAGCCTGAACCAGCCCGTGCAGATCAACAACCCGGCTCTCAGCCAGCCGGTGACAGGAAAAGTTCTCTTCATCAGTTCCGAAGCGGATATCCAGAAAAACACGCTGCAGGTCAAAGTCGACATCGATGCCGCAAACCCGGTGCTGAAACCGGAAATGCTGGTCGACGTCACCTTTCTCGCCCCCGAACCTGCCAATGATGCGGAAGCCGAAAAAGAAGAAACACGCATTTATATCCCGCGTAACATGATCGAGCAGAATACTGCGGGACAGAACATCGTGTGGATTGCCGATCAATCCTCTCGCACAGCTCGGCCACAAATCATTCAAACTGGTACCAGTCCAGGTGGCCCGCTGGTCGAAGTGACAAACGGCTTAAACTTAACCAGCCATCTGATTTCGTCATCCACCGCCGATCTTGAACCCGGTGACCGCATCTCGATCACCGGTGAAACCGATCAAAAAGGAAACTGAATATGCCACTTGTTGTTATCAATAAACTGACGAAACAATATCACAAGGGGGGGGAAACGATTACTCCCCTGGATCAGGTTTCACTGGACATTGAGCAGGGAGAATTCCTGTCACTCATGGGAGCCAGCGGCACGGGAAAATCGACCCTGTTGAATCTGATCGCCAGCATCGATCATCCCGACTCCGGTTCGATTCACGTGGATGGAATTGAAATCACAAAACTGTCCCGCACACAACTGGCAGGCTGGCGGGCCGCCAACATGGGTTATATTTTTCAGACCCACAATCTGGTCCCTGTCTTAACAGCTTATGAAAACGTGGAACTCCCGCTGCTGCTGTTACCCATGTCCCGTGCCGAACGTCGAAAACGGGTGGAAGTCGCATTGCAGGCCGTTGATCTGCTGGACCGTGCGGACCACTATCCCCGCCAGATGTCCGGAGGCCAGGAACAGCGCGTCGGTATCGCCCGCGCGATCGTCAAACACCCCAAAATCGTCGTCGCTGATGAACCGACGGGGGACCTGGATCCGGAAACATCCGATCAGATCCTGGCTTTGCTGAAACGATTGAATCGGGAACTGGATATTACGATGCTGATGGTGACCCATGATGCCGAAGCTGCTGCGATTGCTGATCGCCAGTTTTACCTGGATCACGGTAAACTGATTCTCAGACAGTCGCCAGGAGAAGTTCCGCTGACGACAGCAAACGCAATGGGTGGAGATACGCTATGAAACTGATTGCCTACATTATGAAAACGCTCTGGGGCCATCGAGCGCGGACCATGCTCACGGTTGCCGGTTCTGCGGTCGCATTGTTTGTCTTCTGTTTTATTCAGTCCATCCAGGAGGGCATGAACGATCTCAAACAGCGACAGGAAGCCCGAGGTTCATTGATTGTATTTCAGGCCAACAAGTTCTGTCCGGCGACCAGTCATCTTCCCCAGGATTATGATCAACAGATTTCTAAATTTCCGGGGGTCAAAGAAGTGATTCCCATTCAGGTCTTTACGAATAACTGTCGCGCGAGCCTCGATGTGGTCGTGTTTTATGGTGTTCCACCAGAAAAGCTGCGTACCGCCCGCGACTTTGAATTTGTCACGGGGAACTGGAATGAATTCGAAACGCACCAGGATGCCGCCATCGTGGGACAGGCCGTCGCCAACCGCAGGAACATCAAAGTGGGTGATAAATTTTCCATAGGTGATCTGTCTGTGAATGTCGCCGGCATTTATCGTTCGGACAATCCTGCCGAAGAGAACTACATCTACAGCCACCTGGAATTCCTGCAGCGCCGCCAGGGGGCGAATCTGGTCGGTACCGTCACACAACTCGAAGTGATTCTGATGCCGGGGTCGGACCCGACACAAATCAGCACTGCCATTGACGCGCGTTATCGCCAGGGCCCGGTGGAAACGAACACGCGTGCCAAGGGAGTTTTTCAGGCCAAAAGTCTGGGAGACCTTTCACAGCTGATTGAGATGGCCCACTACCTGGGACTGGCCTGTGTCGGACTGGTACTGGCGCTGGTTGCTACGACAACGCTGATGTCCGTCGAAGACCGGATCCAGGAACACGCGGTGTTACGCACGCTCGGGTTTTCCGGATTCAAAGTGTTCTCGCTGGTATTGGCTGAAAGCACGTTCCTCAGCTTTGCAGGTGGTATTCTCGGCGTGGGGGCCGCCCTGGTGACGCTGAAACTGAGCAGCCTGTCGGTCGGCGCGGAAGCGGTGACTGTCGCGTTTATACCTTCGCTGCATCTGGCCTGGGTCGGCATGTTGCTGGCCTGTGTGACCGGAGTCTGTGCAGGCATCATTCCCGCCAGTTATGCTTCACGCGCGGAGATTGTTCCGGCATTACGCCAGGCGTGATCAATGACGCGGTATTTTATCAGGTAAGACCGGCAATCGGTTCGCCTTCATAGATGAAGTGGGGCCGGTCGACATCGTCATGCCAATAGGTGGTTGGGGGAAGTCCTAACGCACGATAAATTGTGGCAGCGAAGTTTTCCGGTTTTTGTGGCTGATCGATGGGGAAGCCACCAATCTTATCCG